>DASZQQ010000259.1:0-6750 GCA_035549595.1 Caulobacteraceae bacterium | reverse complement strand
CGCCTCGTCGCTGAGGTGGACCGGCGGCGGCACCTGCTTCTGCGGCAACAGCACCATGCCGTCGGTGGTGGCGTGTTCTTCCATGGCCTCGCTCCCGGTCTTTGCCGCCACCCTAGTCCATCCCCGGCCGTCATGGGGAGGGATGCAGGGCATGGACGCGCTGCGCCAGAACCGCTAGGCGCGAGGACATGACGATCTCGCTCTCCCGCCGCGCGGCGCTGGCCGCCCTCCTCGCCGTCGCCGCCTGCGCCAAGAAGCCGGAGCCCCCCGTCGGCGCGGCCGCGGCCAAGGCGTTCCTGGCTACCAACGCCAAGGCGCCCGGCGTCGTCACCACGCGCTCGGGCCTGCAGTACAAGGTTCTGCGCTCGGGTCCGGCCACGGGGCTGCGGCCCAAGCCCGCCGACGAGGTCAAGGTCAACTACGAGGGCAAGCTGCTGTCGGGCGAGGTGTTCGACTCGTCCTACGAGCGCGGCGCCCCGGCGGTGATGACGGTCAGCGGCCTCGTCCCCGGCTGGGTCGAGGCGCTGCAGCTGATGCGGCCGGGCGACGAGTGGATGCTGTGGCTGCCGCCGGAGCTCGGCTACGGCGACAAGGGCGCGGGCCCGATCCCGCCGGGCAGCGTGCTGGTCTTCAAGCTCGAGCTGATCGACGTCCTGCCCGATTCCAGCTCGGTGGGCCGGGGCTGATGAGCGCCGAGCGCGCCATCGGCCTGCTGGAGCGGCTGATCGCCTTCGACACCACCTCGTCGCTGTCGAACCTCGACCTGATCGGCTGGATCGAGGGCTACCTCGCCGACCACGGCGTCGCCTCTCGCCTGATCGCCAGCGACGACGGCGCCAAGGCCAACCTCCTGGCCACCGTCGGCCCGGCGGCGGAAGGCGGCGTCGTCCTTTCCGGCCACACCGACGTGGTGCCGGTGGCGGGCCAGGCCTGGACCTCCGACCCGTTCGTCCTGACCCGCCGCGAGGACAAGCTCTACGGCCGCGGGACCTCGGACATGAAGGGCTTCATCGCCCTGGCCCTGGCCGCCGTGCCCGACCTCCTGGCCGCGCCGCTGAAGCGGCCGGTGCACCTGGCGTTCTCCTACGACGAGGAGATCGGCTGCCTGGGCGCGCCCAGGAGGCTCGAAGAGATCGCCCGCGAGCTGCCGGCGCCGGCGCTGTGCGTGGTCGGCGAGCCGACGCTGATGCAGGCCGTTTCGGGGCACAAGAGCATCGGCGCCTGGCGCGTGACGGTCACGGGCCGCGAGGCGCATTCGGCCCAGACCCACCTCGGCGTCTCGGCGATCATGGAGGCCGCGCCGCTGATGGCGCACCTCGTCGACCTCGCCGGCAGGCTGGAGCGCGAGGCCGACCCGGCCTCGCCGTTCCATCCCAAGCACCCGACCCTGACCATCGGCCGGGTGAGCGGTGGGACGGCCGGCAACATCCTCGCGCGCGAATGCCGCTTCCTGGTCGACCTGCGCAGCCTGCCGGGCGGCGCTCCGGACGCGACCCTGGCGTCGTTCTTCGAGCTCTGCCGGCGCACGGACGCGGCGATCAAGGCGCGCGCGCCGGAAGGCGGGGTCAGGGTCGAGCGCCTCAGCGACGTGCCGGCTTTCGCGCCCGAGCCGCAGAGCGCTGCCGAAGCCTTCGTGCGCCGCCTGACCGGCGACAACGGCCCGGCGCGGGTGGTGTCCTACGCCAGCGAGGCCGGCCAGTTCCAGCAGGGCGGGATCTCGACCGTGGTCTGCGGCCCCGGCTCCATCGACCAGGCCCACCAGCCCGACGAGTGGATCGAGATCGCCCAGATCGAACGCGGCTGGGCCTTCATGCAGCGCCTGACCGAGGCGCTGGGGGAATGAACTCCCTCCCCTTTATGGGGAGGGAAGTCGCGCCAGGGCCCAGCGGGCCGCGTCGCGGACGGTCTCGTCGGGGTCGGCGAGCAGGGCCTGCGCGGCGGCGGCCAGCGACGGCTCGCCCGAGTTGCCGATGGCGTAGAGGACGTTGCGGACGAGGCGGGAGCGGCCGATGCGGCGGATCGGGGAGGCGCTGAAGAGGGCGTCGAAGGCGCCCCGGTCCAGGCGCGCGAGGTCGGCGAGGGCCGGGGCCCTCAGGGCCTCGCGGGCGGCGAGCTTCGCCTCCCGGCCGGCCTGGGCGAACTTGTTCCACGGGCAGACGGCCAGGCAGTCGTCGCAGCCATAGATGCGGTTTCCGAGCGCCGGCCGCAGGGCCTCCGGGACCGGACCCTCGTGCTCGATGGTCAGGTACGAGATGCAGCGCCGCGCGTCGAGCTGGTAGGGAGCCGGGAAGGCGTCCGTCGGGCAGGCGTCGAGGCAGGCGCGGCACTGGCCGCAGTGGTCCTCGCCCGGCGGGTCCGGCTCGAGCTCGACGCTGGTCAGGATCGTGCCCAGGAACAGCCACGAGCCGAACGTGCGCGAGACGAGGTTGGTGTGCTTGCCCTGCCAGCCGATCCCGGCCCGCTCGGCCAGGGGCTTCTCCATCAGCGGGGCGGTGTCGACGAACACCTTCACCTCGCCGCCCATCCGCGCCTTGATCAGGCCGGCCAGCTCCTTCAGGCGGCCCTTGATCAGCGCGTGGTAGTCGCGGCCGCGGGCGTAGACGCTGATGGCGCCGGCAGTCTTCCGCTGCAACACGGCCAAGGGGTCGTCGTCGGGGCCGTAGTTCAGGCCAAGGACGACGGCCGAGCGGGCCTCGCGCCAGAGGCCGTTGGGATGGCGCCGCCGCGCCGCGGTCTCGGCCATCCAGGCCATGTCGCCGTGCCGGCCCTCGGCGAGGAACGCGTCCAGGCGCTCGCCCGCCGCCCAGGCGTCCGTCACCCGGGCGAAGCCGACCTGATCGAATCCCAGTCGTCGGGCTCGATGACGGATCTCGGTCTTGGCGGTGTCAGAAGTCCAGGTCGTCATAGTGGGCCGCGGGGGCGAGCCCGGGCCACCGGTCGGCCAGGAGCGGCCGGAACGCCGGCCGGGACTTGACCTTCATGTACCACGTCTTGACCGCCGGGAAGTCGCGCCACGGGATATCGCCGAAGTAGTCGATGACGCTGATGTGGGCGCCGGCGGCGAAGTCCGCGAGGCTGAGGCGCCGTCCGGCCAGCCAGTCGCGCTGGGCCAGCAGGCTCTCCAGGTAGGCCAGGTGCAGGCGGAGCGCGTCGCGGCCCTGGCGCATGGCGTAGAGGTCCGGCGCGCCCATCTTCAGCAGCCGCTTCTCCAACTTCTCGTGCAGCAGCAGGGCGTTGACCTCGTTGTCGAACTTGCGGTCGAACCACTGCATCAGGCGCCGCGCCTCGGCCCGTTCGGCCGGTTCGCGGCCGAGCAGCGCGGGCTCCGGGACCGTTTCGTCCAGGTGTTCGAGGATGGCGCGCGCCTCGCACACCACCAGGCGGCGGCCGTTCTGCTCCTCGACCAGCACCGGCGGCGCGCCGGTGGGGTTCAGCGCCAGGAACTCCTTGGGCTGCTCCCAGTAGCGCACCACCACGTCGGCGAACGGCAGGCGCTTTTCCCCCAGCGCCAGGCGCACCTGGCGCGAGGCGGGATCCAAGGGGAAGTGGTGCAGGGTGCGTTCGACGCTCATGGGACCGTCTTAGAAGCGCCCGCCCCCGTTAAGACGGCGTTTACACTGCTCGCCCTGGGGACATGATCCCCGCCACCGGCGGGGTTCGTGTCCCCGTGCCAGCCTGAAGGGGACACGTTCCTTCGGAACATGTCCCCGGCCCGCACCTATTCCCGCGTCTCCAGGAAGGCGCCGCCGTGCGGTTCGGCGCGGCCGCGGGGGTCGGCGTGGATGATGATGTCGGCGGCCGGGAAGGCTTCCAGCACCCGGCGTTCGGCGGCGACCACCACCTCGTGCGCGGCCTCGAGCGAGAGCTCGGGATCGAGGTCGGCGTGCATCTGGATGTGGACGTAGGGCCCCGACGCACGCGTGCGCAGGGCGTGCACGTCGGTCAGGCGCGGGTCGGCGGTCATCAGGTCGATGATCCGGGCGCGGTCGATGTCGGGCAGCTCGCGGTCCATCAGCTGGCTGGAGGCGTCGCGGAACACCTTGACCGCGCCCCACAGGAGCACGGCGGCCACCAGGAGGCCGGCGACGGCGTCGAGCGCCAGCCAGTGGGTGAGGGCGGTGGCGCCGATGCCGACCAGGGCGACGACGTTCGAGGCGACGTCGACCAGGTAGTGCGCGCGGTCGCCGGACACGGCCACCGAGCTCGTCTTCTTCAGCACCTGGCCCTGGGCGTAGACGAGGGCCATGGTCAGGACGGTCGAGACCGCCATGACGATCACGGCGAGGCCCTCCTGGCGCACCTGGCTGGGCTCGATCAGGTGGCGCACCGCCTCCTGGCCGACCAGGGCGGCGGAGGCGAACACCAGGCCGGCCTGGATCAGGCTGGAGAAGGCCTCGGCCTTGCCGTGGCCGAAGCGGTGCTCGGCGTCGGGCGGGGCGGCGGCATAGCGCACGGCGAAGAAGGTGATCAGGGAGGCGATCAGATCCAGGCCGCTGTCGGCCATCGACGCCAGCAGGGCCACCGAGCCGCTGGAAATCCACACCGCGAGCTTGGCCGCCACGAGGATCGCCGCCGTCGCCACCGATAGCACGGTGATCCGGCGCGTCAGGGCGGCGCTCTCGGCCAGGGTCGGGGTCGCGGTCATCGGGCTAACTTAGGCGTTGAGCGCGCGCGGGGACAGGGCGGGATTCTCCGCGGTCAGCGCTTCGGCAGGTTCTCGATGCGTACCTCGGGCAGTTTGTCGGCCGGGCGGAAGCCGAACACCTGGCCGTAGAAGTAGAGCTCGGCCTCCTTGGCGGCGATGATGTTCTCGGCCTTGCGGAAGCCGTGGCCCTCGCCGGCGAACTCCATGTAGGCCACCGGCTGCTGCCGCTCGCGCAGGGCCTTCAGGATCATGTGCGCCTGGTTCGGCGGCACGATCGGGTCCTCCGAGCCCTGGAAGATGATCAGCGGGCTGCGGAAACCCTCCAGGTGGTGGATCGGCGAGCGCGCCTCGTAGGTCGCCTTGGCGGCCGGCCAGGGGCCGACGAGGTTGTCGAGGTAGCGGCTCTCGAACTTGTGCGTATCGCGGGCCAGGGCCTCCAGGTCCGAGACGCCGTAGAAGTCGCCGCCGGCCTTGAACACGTCGCTCTGCGACAGGGCCGCCAGCACGGTGAAGCCGCCGGCGCTGCCGCCGTGGATCGCCACGCGCGCCGGGTCGGCCCGCCCGGTCGAGGTCAGGTACTTCGCCGCGGCGATCACGTCCTCGACGTCGACCACCCCCCACTGGCCGTTCAGGGTCTGGCGGTAGGCGCGGCCGTAGCCGGACGAGCCGCCGTAGTCGACGTCGACCAGGGCGAAGCCGCGGCTGGTCCAGAACTGGTTGGAGAGGCTGAAGGCCGCGCTGGCCTGGCCGGTCGGGCCGCCGTGCGCCTGGACGATCAGCGGCGGAGCGGTCCCGTCCGGAGCGCGGAAGTCGCCGTTGGCGGGCGGATAGTAGAGCGCGTGGGCGGTGCGCCCGCCCGCCGTCGGGAAGCTGATCGCCTGGGCGTGGGAGACGTACTTCGGATCGATGGCGGCGGGCGAGGGGCGGCGCACGAGCCGTGTCTCGCCGCTGTCGACGTCGACGGTGAAGACCGCGCCGGTCTGGTCGGCCGAGCCGCCGATCATGGCGATGCGGGCGGCGTCCAGGCGATGCAGGGCGCCGTGCTCGAGGAATGGCACGGGAAGCTCCCGAACGGCGCCGTTCCCCGGCTCGATCACCACCAGATGGTCGCGCTCGGCGTCGCGGTAGCTGGCGACGATGCGGCCGTCGTCCATCAGCACATAGTTGGCCTGGCCCAGGCCCCACAGCGGCCCGGCGAACTCGGCGTTCTTGGGCGCGAGCGGCCGGACCTCGCCGTCCTTCTCGGCATAGAGGTTCCAGAAGCCGGTGCGGTCGGAGATGAAGTACAGCGTCCCGTCGGCGCCCCACTGCGGCTCCATCACCGACTCGTCGTGGCCGCCGGCCACCGCCTTCAGGTCCGAAAGGCCCGCGGGCGTCAGGTCGGCGACGTAGAGCGTCGTGGTGTCCCACGGCATGTTGGGATGGTCCCAGGCCATGAAGGCCAGGCGACGGCCGTCGCGGCTGATGCGCGGATAGGCGACGAAGTCGCTCGACCCGAAGAGCACGGTCCCGGCGTCGCCGCTCTTCAGGGACAGGGCGACCACGGCGTTCTTCACGTCCTTCGGGTCGGTGTGGTCCTCGCGCACGCAGACGAGGCCGCCGGCCGGCGCCGGGACGCAGTCGGCGTAGCGGTAGCCGTCGGGCGTCAGGGCCTCGGGCGCTGCGTCCCCCGCCTGGCTGTAGAGCCTCTGGTCGCGGAAGTTGGAGAACAGCACCCGGGGGCCGTCGACGACGTAGGCGGCGCCGCCGTACTCGTGCACCCGCGTGCGGACGTTGAAGTGCGCCGGCGTGAGCTGCGTCTGGGCGGTCTCGTCGCCCGTCATCAGCACCAGGCGCCCGCCCTCGGCCGGCCGGCTCTCCAGCCAGTAGAGGCGCCCGTCCGCGACCCGCAGCTCCGAGACCCCGATCGCCCCTTCGGCCAGGCTCTCGGCCGTGATCGGCGAGGCCCATTCACCGTAGGGCCTGACCTCCGCCGCCTTCGCCCCCGCCGCACCCACGATCGCCGCCATGACCAGCCAGCTCCGTCCCATCCGCGCTTCAACTCGACGCCAAAGCGAGGAGGCTAGCGGTCAGGGGCGCCGCGGGGAAGGGCGGAGGGTCTCCCT
>DASZQQ010000258.1:0-3466 GCA_035549595.1 Caulobacteraceae bacterium | reverse complement strand
GACTTGAGGCGCGAGAACCACTTCTCGTAGTAGCTCATGGCCAGGTAGTCGGCGGCGGGGATCTTCTCGATCTCGTGACGCGAGGCGTCGATGTTCCAGCGCCGCCAGCCGCCCATGGCGAGGTTGAGGGCCAGCACCCGCGCCTCCCATTCGGCGTGGAACACCGGCTCGTCCGCCTCCGGGGCGATCGGACCCATCCCGTGCATGCCACCCATGTCGTGCACGCCGTTCATCGCGCGGTCGCTCCCGGCGCCGCCGCCTTGGCGACCCCGATCATGGCGTCGCGGCCGACGAGGTCGGCCAGGGCCTCCTCGTCCAGCCCCTCCGTCCCGGGCGGCCGTTCGGGCAGCACCAGGTAGCGGACCTCGGCGGTGGAGTCCCAGACCCGGATCTCGACGTCGTCCGGCAAGGTCAGGCCGAACTCGGCCAGCACCCCGCGCGGGTCGATCACCGCGCGCGAGCGGTAGGGCGCGGACTTGTACCAGACCGGCGGCAGGCCCAGGACCGGCCAGGGGTAGCAGGAGCAAAGGGTGCAGACGACGAGGTTGTGCGCCGCCGGCGTGTTCTCGACCACGACCATGTGCTCGCCCTGGCGGCCCATGTAGCCGAGCTCGGCGATGGCGGCGGTGGCGTTCTCCATCAGCCGCGCCTTGTAGGCCGGGTCGGTCCAGGCCTTGGCCACCACCCGCGCGCCGTTCCGCGGCCCGACCTTCTCGGCGTAGGTCTCGATGATCGCATCCAGCGCCGCCGGATCGACCAGCCCCTTCTCGACCAGCAGCGACTCCAGCGCCCGCACCCGCAGCGCCATGTCCGACGGCGGCTCCTGGCCGTGGTCGTGGTGGTGGTGACCGTGGTCGTGGTGGTCGTGACCTTGGTCGTGGTCGTCGTCGTGAGCGTCGTGCGCCATGCGTCCCTCCGCGGTCGGCATCCTGCCGCGTTTGCGGGCGAAGGACGAGAGGGGCGCCGGCCCAGGGCCTACTGATAGGCCTCGCCGTCCCACTCCAGCACCTGGCCGCCGGTGTCGACGCGGATGTCGTGCATCCCCCCGTGCGCGTCCCTCAGCACGACAAGGGTCCGGTCGAAGTTGGTCAGCGACAGCGCCTGCGTCGCCCAGCCGCCGTCAGATCTGGCCAGGATCACGAACCCCACACATCCGGCCGATCCGCAGTAGCCGAAGCCCTCGTCCGTCACCTGAGCGATCAGGTCCGCCCGCCCGTCGCCATCGACGTCCGCGCGCCCGACCCTGAACGACGGCGGGTGGCCGGCGGTCCGCTCGTAGGCGGTCCACTCGTCGCCGAGCGTCCGGCTCATCGCCGCGCGAACGGCCGCGGTCTCGGCCGCCGGGACCCGCCCGTGGAAGACGACGCGCTGCGGATAGCGCGCCGGCGCGCCGGCCGCCGACGTGGCGGCGAACATGGACGCAAGGAACAGCAATGTTCTGGAAGCTGGTGCCGCCGGACAGGATCGAACTGTCGACCTCAGCCTTACCAAGGATGCGCTCTACCACTGAGCTACGGCGGCGTTCCCGTTCGGGAGGGCGGGGTGTTAGCGGACCCGGGGCGCGCCCTCAAGCGAAATTCGCCTTGACGCGCGCAGGCGTCGCAATAGGCCTGGGCGGATGAAGCGTGGCGACGAGGGCGGCGATCGGGCGCCGAAGCCCGGCGAGGGCGGGACCAAGGCCGCCGCCGAGGCGGCGCGCCAGGCCAAGCTCGCGGCGGCGCTGCGGGCCAATCTCAGGCGCCGCAAGGCCGGCGCGCGGGCGCCGGTGTCCGGCGGGGACACGGGCGAAAGCGAATCCTAGGCGCCGGCGCCTTGCGCCGGGTAAGAAGCGCGACGTCATATGACGCCCGCGGCGGGCGGCGCCGCGACGACGGTCCGCGTCCGGGGATCTCGGCCGGCAGGGGGGAGCTCGATGGATCGAATCGCGATCACCGGCGGCGCGCCCCTGGTGGGTGAGATCCCGATCGGGGGGGCCAAGAACTCGGCCATCAAGCTGATGGCCGCCAGCCTCCTGACCGACGAGCCGCTGCGGCTGACCAACATGCCGCGCCTGGCCGACACTCGCTTCCTGGGCGCGCTGCTGCGGCGCCTGGGGACCGAGGTCGAGGAGCGCGACGGCCCGGACGGCGCCGAGACCGTGCTGACCACGCCCGAGATCGTCAGCGCCATCGCCCCCTACGACCTCGTGCGCCAGATGCGGGCCTCGTTCAACGTGCTGGGGCCGCTGGTGGCGCGCACCGGCCAGGCGAAGGTCTCCCTGCCCGGCGGCTGCGCCATCGGCGCGCGGCCCGTCGATCTGCACCTCAAGGCGCTGGAGGCGCTGGGCGCCTCCATCGACCTGCACGAGGGCTATGTCTTCGCCCAGGCGCCGCGGGGCCTGAAGGGCGCCAACATCGACTTCCCCTTCGTCTCGGTGGGCGCCACCGAGCACGCCCTGCTGGCCGCCGTGCTGGCGCGCGGCGAGACGGTGATCGCCAACGCCGCCTGCGAGCCCGAGATCGCCGACCTTGCCGACTGCCTGAACGCCATGGGGGCGCGGATCGAGGGGGCAGGCACGGCGCTGATCCGCATCGTCGGCGTCGAGCGCCTGTCCGGAACGACCCACGCGGTGACGCCGGACCGGATCGAGACCGGCACCTACGCCCTGGCCGCGGCCATGGCCGGCGGGGAGGTGCGCCTGACGCGCACGCGCGCGGACTTCATCGACGCCCTGCTGCTGAAGATGGAGGAGGCCGGGGTCGGCGTGATCCGCCACGCCGACGGCGTCACCGTGAAGCGCAACGGCGCGCGGCTCGGCGCCGTCGAGTTCGAGACCAGCCCCTATCCGGGTTTCGCCACCGACCTGCAGGCCCAGTTCATGGCCCTGATGACCCTGGCCGACGGCGAGAGCGTGATCCGCGAGACGATCTTCGAGAACCGCTTCATGCATGCGCCCGAGCTGCAGCGGATGGGCGCCGACATCGCCGTCTCCGGCGGCGAGGCCCGGGTGCGCGGCGTCGAGCGCCTGACCGGGGCGCCGGTGATGGCCACCGACCTGCGCGCCTCGGTCGGCCTCGTCATCGCCGCCCTCGCGGCCCAGGGCGAGACCCAGGTGCACCGCGTCTACCACCTCGACCGCGGCTTCGAGCGGCTGGAGGACAAGCTGGCCGCCTGCGGTGCGCGCGTGCGCCGGATCCGCGGCGGCGGGGAGGCGGACGAGTGAGCGGGGCCCTGCGCATCCTGGCCGAGGACGCCGACGACCTGGAGGTCATCTCCGCCGCCCTGCAGGACGCGGTGACCAAGATCGGCGACATCCATTGGTCGAAGGCCACGCGGTCGCTGACGGTGGCCTTCAACCGCTATCGCTGGGAAGCGGGCGGCCGGCGCGGCGAACGGGTGCGCGCGGGCCTGCAGCTGGGCTCGGTGCTCGATGTGAAGGCCCGCCGCCTGCGCGGCGATGTCAAGGATGCGGTGCTGGAGCTGCTGG
>DASZQQ010000257.1:0-6226 GCA_035549595.1 Caulobacteraceae bacterium | reverse complement strand
CGGCGCCCTTCGCCGCGAGCGTCTCGCCCTGGTCGAGGGCATGGGTGAGCGAGGCGGTCTGGTCGGAACTCTGGATCGAGGCGAGCAGCACCGCGCCCGCGGCGAAGCGGCCGGCGGCGTCGCGCGGGGCCGGCACGGGCGGCTGGCCCTCGGGCGACATCGACCCGCCCGAGAAGAAGGCGGCGAGGGCGGCGAGCCGGCCCGGGCTCGCCTGCGGGGCGCGGCCCGCGGCCTCGTAGGCGGTGCGGCGGTTGGCTTCGCTGGGATCGTTCAGCCACGCCAGCGCCGCGTCCAGCGCCTCGTCGCGGTCCTGGCCGGCCGGCTTGAACGAGCGCACGGTCCCGGCCGCCCAGGCGACGGTCTCGAACCGGGGCAGGGCCTGGCCGAGGAAGAAGGCCGCGTCGTGCAGCCGCCCGTCGGCGCGCAGCCGGGCGAAGAAGGCCTGGGGCGGGCTGCGCCCGTCCTCCGGCGACGGGGCCGGCCAGCCCAGCAGCTCCGCGATCTGCCCGGCCTCGGTCCACCGCACTCGATCCCAGCTGGCCATCGGCGCCTCCCAGCACGCTGCGGCGAGCCTACACCGGGCGCCGCTTGAGGCCAAAGCACAGACTGTGCCTGCAAGGCGCGGAAGAGATTGGGCTATGGCGCCGCCAAAGGCCTATGATAGCTTGGATACCGTTGTGATCTCGGGGTGGGCAATGGCGTCCCCAGCTACGCTAGATTTGGAGGCCCTCCTCGCGCCGATCTCGGAGGGCGATCCGGCCGGGTCCGACCCGCGCGCGGACACCAGCGCCACGTCGCCGTATTACAAGCTGAAGGACGCCCGCAGCGCCGCTCGCGCCGCCGAGCGCCGCGCCGAGACCGAGGGCCAGGAGCGCGCCCTGCTCGACGAGTGGCAGACCATCCTGAAGCTGGCCCCCGAACTGCTGACCTCGTCGTCCAAGGACCTCGAGATCGCGGTCTGGTACCTGGAGGCCCTGGTCCGGGCGCAGGGCTTCGCCGGCCTGCGCGACGGCTTCGCCCTGCTGAACGGCCTCGTCGACCGCTATTGGGACACCTTCCACTCGCTGGAGGACGAGGAGGGCCTGACCACGCGCCTGGCCCCCATCACCGGCCTCAACGGCGACGGCGCCGAGGGCGCCCTGATCGCCCCGCTGCGGCGGGTGCCGATCACGCTGGGCAAGGAGGACGGGCCGTTCTCCGTCTACCACTACCAGCAGGCCTACGCCCTGGCGCAGGTGAGCGACGCGGCCGCCCGGGCCAAGCGCGAAGCCGCCGGCGCCGTGACGCTGGACCGGTTCAAGAAGGAGGTCACCGCCAGCGGCGGGCCCTTCTACGTCAACCTGGTCGACGACATCGCCGCGGCGGCCAAGAATTTCGAGGACCTGACCGCCCAGCTCGACGCGAAGGCCGGCCAGGCCTCGCCGCCCAGTTCCTCGATCAAGGACGAGCTGGCCTCGATCGCCACCACCGTGCAGGGGGTCAGCAAGGACCTCGTCGCCAGCGTCCGTCCCGCCGCGCCGGCGGCCGGGGAGACGCCCGCCGAAGCCGCCAAGGGCAACGGCCACGATCCGGAGCCCCAGACGATGACGGCCCCCATGCCCACGGGCGTTCCCCGCAACCGCGAGGACGCGCTGGACCAGCTGCTGAAGGTGGCCGACTTCTTCCGCCAGACCGAACCGCATTCGCCGATCTCGACCACCCTCGAAGAGGTGGTCCGGCGTGCGCGCCTGCCCTTCGCCGACCTGCTCGCCGAGCTGCTGCCCGACGCCAACGCCTGGCGCGCCGCGCTCACCAACGCCGGCATCCGGCCTCCACCGCCGGCGAAGAGCTAGGGATCAACGGGAAGCACAAGTCGAAAGGCATTCGAAGGGACGAAAGATGGCCAGCATAAATTCCAAGCTCGAGCGCGTCCGCAAGCCCCGCGTTCACATCAAGTACGAGGTCGAGACGGGCGGCGCCCAGGTGGAACGGGAACTGCCGTTCGTGGTCGGCGTGATGGGCGACTTCTCGGGCAATCCGAGCAAGCCGTTGCCGCCGCTGAAGGAACGCAAGTTCGTCCAGATCGACCGCGACAACTTCGACGACGTCATGGCCCGCATCGCGCCGGAGCTGAACCTGAAGGTGAAGAACACCCTGGCCGGCGACGACAGCGACATGGCCGTGCAGCTGAACTTCAAGTCCATGGCCGACTTCGAGCCGGGCGCCATCGCCCAGCAGGTGCCGGCGCTGAAGAAGCTGCTCGACACCCGCAACCAGCTGCGTGACCTGATGACCAAGGTCGACCGGTCCACCGACCTCGAGGAGCTCCTCGAGCGCGTGCTGCAGAACAAGGAAGAGCTCGACAAGCTGTCGTCCGAGCTCGGCATCGACAAGCCTGGGGAGACCGCCTGATGGCCGCCGAAACCTCCACGGCCCCCGCTGCGGGCGCCGCACCCGAAGCCGCAACGGCTGAACTGAGCCTGCTCGACCAGGCGATCACCGCCACCAAGCAGACCGAGCCGGATCAGGCCCAGGCCCTGATCAAGACCCTCACCGAGGAGGCGCTGAAGGGCACCTTCACCTTCTCGAAGAACCTGACGGTCTCGTTCAACCAGGCCATCGCCCTCCTGGACGAGAAGATGTCGGCCCAGCTGGCGGCGATCCTGCACCATCCGGACCTGCTGAAGCTGGAAGGCTCCTGGCGCGGCCTGAACCATCTGGTGATGAACTCGGAAACCGGCACCCAGCTGAAGATCCGGGTGATGAACATCACCAAGAAGGAGCTGGGCCGCGACCTCGCCAAGGCCGTCGAGTTCGACCAGAGCGAGACCTTCAAGCACATCTACGAGAACGAGTTCGGCATCGCCGGCGGCGAGCCCTACGGCTGCCTGATCGGCGACTACGAATTCTCGAACCACCCCGACGACATCGACCTTCTGACCAGCATGTCGAACGTCGCGGCGGCCTCCTATGCGCCCTTCATCACGGCGGCCAACGCCAAGATGTTCGGCCTCGACACCTACCGCGACCTGTCCAAGCCGCGGGATCTGAAGAAGACCTTCGACTCCCTGGAATACACGCGCTGGCGCTCGTTCCGGGACTCTGAGGACTCGGCCTTCGTCACGCTGACGATGCCGCGCGTCCTTGCCCGCGTGCCCTATGGCGCGGCCACGAAGCCGATCGACGAATTCAATTTCGAAGAGGCTCCGAAGGACGCCAAGGGCAACGAGAAGGCGATGGAGCACGACGAGTACTGCTGGATGAACGCCTCCTACGTGCTGGGCACGCGCCTGACCGAGGCGTTCGCCCAGTACGGCTGGTGCACGGCCATCCGCGGCGCCGAGGGCGGCGGCAAGGTGACCAACCTGCCCAGCCACGTGTTCCGCAGCGACGACGGCGACCTCGACCAGAAGTGCCCGACCGAGATCGGCATCACCGACCGGCGCGAGTTCGAGCTGTCGGAATGCGGCTTCTTCCCGCTGTCTCACTACAAGAACACCGACTACGCCGTGTTCTTCGGCGGCCAGACCGCGCAGAAGCCGAAGAAGTACGACCGGCCCGACGCCACCGCCAACGCGGCGATCTCGGCCCGCCTGCCGTACGTCATGGCGGTGTCGCGCTTCGCCCACTTCCTGAAGGTGATGGGCCGCGACAAGATCGGCTCGTTCATGGAGGCGAGCGACTGCGCGGCGTGGCTGCAGCGCTGGATCCACAACTACGTCAACGCCAACGACAACGCCTCTCCGGAGGCCAAGGCGCGCTACCCGCTGCGTGACGCGCGGATCGAGGTCAAGGAGATCCCGGGCCGGCCCGGCTCCTACAACGCCGTCGCCTACCTGCGGCCCTGGCTGCAGATGGAGGAGCTGACCGCGTCGATGCGCATGGTGGCGAAGATTCCGGAGAAGAAGTGAGCTCGCCGGGGGACGGCGGCGGACCGCAAGGTCCGCCGGCCGTCGCCGAACCTGCAGACCCCGTCCCGCCGCCGGCGCCGCCCGCCTTCACGGCGCCGAAGCCGGGCGACGTGCGCCTTCGCGCGCGCATCGAAGAATTGCTGCGCCCCGATCCGGCCGCCGGCGCCGCAGAGGCGCTGGCCCGCTCGCAGCTGCACAGCCTGCTCGTCATGCGCTTCGGCCCCGGCCTCGCCGGCGCCGCGCTCGACAGGGACTGGCTGCTGGCCGCGCTCGACCGCGAGATCGCCGCCCTCGACCGGCTGCTGAACGAGCAGGTCAACGCCATCCTGCACGCGCCGCCGGTGCAGCGGCTGGAGGCCCGCTGGCGGGGCCTGCGGTACCTGGCCGACGCGGTCGAGGAAGGCTCCCAGACCAAGATCAAGCTCCTGTCGGCCTCGTGGACCGAGGTGGTCCGCGACCTGGAGCGGGCCTCGGACTTCGACCAGAGCGACCTCTTCCGCAAGGTCTATTCCCAGGAGTTCGGCATGCCGGGCGGCGAGCCGTTCGGCCTGATCGTCGCCGACTACGAGGTGCAGCACCGTCCGACCGAGGACCATCCCACCGACGACGTCAGCGCCTTGAAGGCCCTCGCCACCGTCGGCGCGGCCTCGTTCTGCCCGTTCGTCCTCGGCGTCTCGCCGCGCGTGTTCCAGGTCGACAGCTTCCGGGACTTCGGCCGGCCGTTCAACCTGCGCACCGTCTTCGCCCAGGCCGAGTACCAGCGCTGGCTGTCGGTGCGCGACGGCGAGGACATGCGCTTCATCGGCCTGGCCTTGCCGCGCATCCTGATGCGCCACCCCTATCCGCTGGACCCGGCGCGGCACGACGGCTTCCCGTTCGAGGAGGAGGTCCGCGGCCAGGACGGCGACGGCCACCTGTGGGGTGCGGCCGGCTTCGCCTTCGCCCGCATCGTCATCCGCGCCTTCGCCCAGAGCGGCTGGTTCGCCGACCTGCGCGGCGCCCCGCGCGACGAGGAGCGCGGCGGCCTCGTCACCGACCTGCCGGTGGTCTCGTTCCGCACCGACCGGCCGGGGATCGCCATCAAGCCCTCGACCGAGTGCCTGCTGACCGAGGGCCACGAGCAGGACCTGGCCGACCTCGGTTTCATGGCCCTGCGCAAGATGCCGTTCACGCCCTATTCGGTGTTCTACGCCAACCCGTCGATCCAGGCGCCCAAGGTCTACGACCGCAACCTGGCCACGGTGAACGCGCGCCTCTCCAGCATGCTGCAGTACATCCTCTGCGTCTCGCGCTTCGCCCACTACATCAAGGTGATGGGCCGCGACCGCATCGGCTCGGTGATGACCGCGGACGAGTGCCAGAAGTTCCTGGAGAAGTGGCTGCGCGAGTATTGCGAGGGCTCGGACGCCGCGGGCCTGGAGGCCAAGGCGCGCCGGCCGCTGCGCGCGGCGGCCGTCGAGGTCCGCGAGGTGGCTGGCCGCCCCGGCAGCTACGCGTGTAGCATCTTCCTGCGGCCGCATTTCCAGCTGGACGACATCTCCACCGGGTTCCGCCTGACCACCGAACTGGCGCCCGCGGGCGGGGCCTGATGAGCGAGCAAGGGGAACGGGATCAATGACGACGCTGTCGGACCTGCTGCGCGACGACCGCCTGGACGAGGCCATCGAGCTGATGAACGGCGAGGTGCGGGCCAACCCCACCGACGTGAATCGGCGCGCGAACCTGGCCGAGCTGCTGTGCATTTCCGGCAACCTGGAGCGCGCCGACGTGATCCTCGACGCGGTCGGCAACCTCGATCCGTCCACCGGCGTCGGCGTCGCCCTGTTCCGCCAGCTGGTGCGCGCCGAACAGGCCCGCCGCCAGTTCCACACCGAGGGCCGCGCGCCGGAGTTCCTGGCCAAGCCCGACGCGGTGACCGAACTCTCGCTGAAGGCGGCCGTCGTCGCGCGCGCGGGCGACCTGAAAGCCGCCGCCGATCTCGTCGCCGAGCGCGACGCCCTCAGCGCCTCGGTGTCCGGCGTGGCCGACGGCGCCGCCTTCGACGACTTCCGCGACCTGGACGACATCCTGGCCGGGCACCTGGAGGTGCTGACCTCCACCGGCAAGTACTTCTGGGTGCCGCTGGCCAATGTGGTCGCGATCGAGCTGCGCCCGCCGGAGCGCCGCCGCGACCTGATCTGGCGGCGCGCGCACCTGGCGGTCAACGCCGGGCCCGACGGCGAGGTGTTCCTGCCCGCCATCTACGTCTCGCCCGACCCGACGCCGGCGCAGAAGCTCGGCCACGAAACCGACTTCACCGGCGGCGACGGCGAGCCGATCCGCGGCGTCGGCCTTCG
>DASZQQ010000256.1:0-18088 GCA_035549595.1 Caulobacteraceae bacterium | reverse complement strand
ATAAATGACCGTTCATTTATTATCTTCCATCATAGGCCGTTTCGCTTGGGGAGGAAGGGCTTTGACGCAGCCGCTGTCCGGACAAGTCGCGCTCGTCGCCGGCGCCACGCGAGGGGCGGGTCGGGGCATCGCCCTGGAGCTGGCCGCCGCCGGAGCCACGGTCTGGTGCACGGGCCGCAGCACGCGCGGCGCGGGCGCGACACCCGGCCGGCCCGAGACCATCGAGGAGACCGCCGAGCTGATCGAGGCCGGCGGCGGAAAGGCAGTGGCGGTGCGCGTCGACCACACCGCCCCGGCCGAGGTCGAGGCCCTGGCCGCGCGCGTGAAGGCCGAGGCCGGCCGGCTCGACATCCTGGTCAACGACATCTGGGGCGGCGACGACCTGGTCGCCTGGGGCCGGCGCTTCTGGGAGATGGACCTCGCCGAGATGCCGACGCTGGTCGAGCGGGCGGTGTTCAGCCACGTCATCACCGCCCGCCACCTGGCGCCGATGATGGTCGAGGCCGGGCGCGGCCTCATCGTCGAGGTCACCGACGGCGAGCACGCCGGCTACCGCGGCCAGCTCCTCTACGACCTCGTCAAGGCCTCGGTGATCCGCCTCGCCTACGCCAGGGCCTGGGACCTGGCCACGACCGGCGTCACGGCGCTCGCGATCACGCCGGGCTTCCTGCGCTCGGAGGCGATGCTCGAGCGCTTCGGCGTCACCGAGGCCAACTGGCGGGATGGCGCGAAGACCAACCCCGACTTCGCCTTCTCGGAAACGCCCCGCTTCGTCGGCCGCGCCGTCGCCGCGCTCGCCGCCGACCCGCAGGTGCGCGCGAGGTCGGGCCTCTCCCTCAGCGCCGCCGAACTCGCCCGCGAATACGGCTTCACCGACCTCGACGACCGACAGCCGGACTTCTGGCGTGACGTCGACGCCTCCCTCGAGCCGGCCCTGGCGTCCGACGACCCCCTGCCGCCGCACGCCCGCCATATGGCCTCCGCCCGCTACCTCCAGATCCACGCCACCCCGGCCCTGGCCGCCCAGGCCCATGCCCTCGCCGACCGCCTGGGCTACAAGAACCTCCCGGCCGGGCTTCGGCCATACCTCGGACCGGGGACATGATGCCGCCAGGCATCGTGTCCCCTCCAGAGCACAACGAGAGGAGACGAAGCCTGTTCAGCGCGGCCCGGCGCCGGGGCCGGCGAGGGCGGTGCGGAACAGGCATCATGTCCCCGGTCCTCAAGGCTCCGCCCGCAACGCAACTTCAGTTGCCTTGCGGCGCCCTCTTCGCCTTGGCATGGTCATGCCCGCGATGGGGGCGAAACGCGGCTTCGGGATCAGGGGCGGAAGCTGGGCGGCGACAGTTCTCGCAGCCTGCCTCATCGCAGGCGTCGCGTCCGGGCGCGAAATGCGCGCTCCCGACTTGCCCCGCGACTACAACCGCGCCCGAGCGGTTCTGGTGCGCAGGGGTTTCATACCGCTTCAGCCGCAACACGTCCTTCGCAGCCAGGACTGCCTCGACTGGTCCGCAAGATCGGTGTGCGACCCGGCTTCCCTGCCTGAGGGCATGTGTGCCGCCGACGCTCCCCTGTGCAATTTCTACTGGCGGGCGCCTACGGGGCGCGTGCTGATCGTCAGAACGCATGGGGAGCGGAGAGCGCTCGTAGATGCGGTCAAGTGGGCGAAACCCACGGACATCTTCGGCGTGGGGCTTCTGCCGGTCGCTCGGGCCGCGTCTCTTCCGAGACCGTAAGAGCGTCTGGAGTCCGGTGGCACGGTCGTTCGCCGGCGGACAATACCCGCCGCTTCGACAAGCGGTACGCATCGACGGGACCATGCCCGGCCGGTCTCGTCAAACGAACTTAGTTTGAAGCGCGGGCCTGGCGACGGCGCGCTAGCGTCGGGTCATGGGTTGCGCCGCAACAGGAGGGGGGCCGATGGCCAGGTGGGACGTTTGCCTGAGCGCTGACGAGTTGAACGAGGTGCTGAGCGCAGCCTTCCCGACCGGGGGGCGCAAGCTGGACCTGGTGCGCGAAGTCTCGGCCGGGCGGGTCAAGCTGGTGCGCGCCTTCGAGCCCGCGATGCTGCGGCCGGGCGGGACGATCGCGGGGCCTGTCCTGATGAACCTCGCCGATGCGGCGGCCTACGTCCTCGTCATGGCCCACGTCGGCGCCGAGCTGATGGCGATGACCAGTTCGCTGACGATGCACTTCCTGCGCCCTGCGAAGCCTGGCGAACTGCACGTGGACGGCGAGCTCCTGTCGCTGGGTAGGCGCAGCGCCGTGTGCGACGTGCGCATCTGGACGGAGTCGCCGGACCGTCTCGCCGCCCAGGCGACGGTCACCTACGCCCGCGCGGCGGCGGCGTGACTATGGGACGGCGCGCTGTTCCGACTGTCGCCCCCGGGGACGTCTGGACCCGGGCGTCGCGCCGGTGAGCGGACACGACCAACGTCCGGATGGGGTGGAAAGGGGGCCTCGCCTCGCGCCGAGTTTGAACTTCCGCTGCTACTCTCACCATGTTGGTATCTGCTGAAACCAACGGGGGCGGCCATGACCATCCGGACGGCGCAATGTGCGTGTCGCGCTTGCGAAGTTGAGGTTGAGGGCGAACCGGTCAGCAGCGGCCTCTGTAGTTGCGACAACTGCAAACGGCGTACGGGCGCTCCGTTCGGTTGGTCCGTCTACTTCAACGATGAACAGGTTAGGAGGGTGGAAGGTCCGCTGGCGGTTCTTGAAGGCTTCGGCAAGCGCTGGTTCTGCTCGACGTGCGGTTCAACCATCTACTGGCGGTCGTTCGGCGCGTGGAGGCCCGGCCAGACCGGGTTTGCCGGAGGTTGCTTCGCCGATCCGACCCTGCCTACCCCCACAATCGCGGTACGCTGCGCACAGGGCATGCCTTGGGTTGCGTACCCGGACGGTTGCACAGTGTTCGACGACATGCCTCCGGTTCCTCCACCTTCCACGTCGTAAGTGTCCGCTACCCGGGGGGCGAATGCCGACGCCGCTGCTGCGCCCGGAAGCAGACCCGGCTCGCCCTCAGGCCGGGGCGTGGCAGACGGCCTCGATGTTGAGGCCGTCGGGGTCGAGGACGAAGGCGCCGTAGTAGTTCGGGTGGTAGTGGGCGCGGATGCCGGGCGGGCCGTTGTCGCGGCCGCCGGCGGCGATCGCCGCGGCGTAGAAGGCGTCGACCGCGGCCCGGTCCCTGGCGGTGAAGGCGACGTGGCCCCTGGCGGTCGCCGGCGCGCCGCCGCCGATCCAGAAGTACGGCCGGCCCTCCGAGCCGTAGCCGCAGAAGCCGCCGCCGCCCATGACCACGGCGATGCCGAGCGGCGCCAGGGCCTTGTCGTAGAACGCCTTGGCCCGGTCGAAGTCGGACACCGTCAGGCTGATGTGGTCGAGCATGCGCGCCTCCCATGCCGGGCGCGCATCATCGGCCCCCCGGCTGGGGCCGGCAAGCTCAGCTGCGGCGGCGGTGGGCGCCGTGGCGGCGGACGGGCTTGGCGTGGGTCTTCACCGGGACCACCGGCGCGGCCACGGGCGGCCGGTACGGCGGGGCGAAGCGGTCGGGCGAGGCGGTGACGGCCTCGGCGACGCACTGGCCGGTGTCGGAAAGGGCATGCTCGCCCAGGCAGAACACGTTCTCGTAGTGCGGCGCGGCCACGGCCATGCACTGGTAGAGGTTCAGCTTGGCCATCTTCAGGCAGTCGGCGCTGTAGTACTCGGTCAGCAGCGGCCCCAGGCCCGGCAGGTCGGCGTCGGTCGCGTAGCCCAGCTTGGCCACGGCCGCGAGCGCCAGCGAGCGGGCGATCACCGGCGACACCCGGGACGGCGATACGCCCGGCTCGGGCAGGGTCAGCATGGCGCGCATCAGCCGCGCGTTGTCGGCGTCGCTGGCGACGAAGCGGGCGGCCGACAGGCTCTTCACCTCGCGCACGCGCGCCGGCAGGTTGCCGATGCGGCCCTTGGACCAGGCGTCGTGCTGGATGTCGTAGGCCGCCTGCTTGACCGCCTTGCCCGCCGAGATCACCGGGCCGGCCTGGCGGCTGAGGGCGCTGGCGACCAGGTGCGCGGCCTCGTCGGCGCCGTCGAACCGCACCGCCTCGGCCGGGTTGGCGATCAGCTTGTCGGCCAGGGCGCGGCGGCCCTCGGGCGAACGGTCGGCGCCGTCGACGGCGTTCAGGAAGCGCGCGTCCTGCAGGGCGACCACCGCGCCATAGGCGATCATGCCCTCCTCGAACTGGTTCTGCTCGTAGGAGGCGCCGATGCGCAGGCGCTCGTGCACGGCGTCGGGGCTATGGAAGTCGGCCTTCACGTCGCCGGCGCGCTGCATGTAGGTCTGGAAGCCCGAGGCCGCCGCGACGACCTCCTTGGGCAGGACGACGCCGCCGCCTGGGTGGCTCTGGGCGCTGGCCAGGGTGATGGAAACCAGCACGCCGGCCGCGATCGTGGCCAGCAGCCGCGCTGCTCGGGTCTTCATGGCGTAGCCCCCTTCCGACCGGCCCATCGAGGCACGGTCAGCCCTTATGCGAGCCTAACAAGCGTGGCCTTTTGGGCTGCATTGCGGCGCGGGTTCCATCACAATCGCCTGATCGCGACGGCGGCGAGCCTTCCCGCTCAACGGGTTGCGAGCGTTTCCGCCCGCGAGCTGCGCCGTTACGCCGCGGAGCGCGCGCCCGCCGCGAAGCGGGCCTCGGCCTCGGCCATGTAGCCGCGGGTCAGGGGCACGGCGTCGACGCGCCTGGCCAGCTGTAGCTGGAAGACCATGTGGCCGCCGTAGCGGAAGCCCGCCTCGGCGCCGGCGAGGTAGTATTCCCACAGTCGGCAGAAGCGTTCGTCGTACAAGGCCGCAACCTCGTTGCGCCGCGCCCAGAAGCGCTCGCGCCAGTGGCGCAGGGTCTCGGCGTAGTGCAGGCGCAGGATCTCGATGTCGGTGACCCGAAGGCCCGCCCGCTCGACCGCCGGCAGCACCTCCGACAGGGCCGGGATGTAGCCGCCGGGGAAGATGTACTTGGCCGTGAACGGGTCGGTGGTCGAAGGCCCCTCGGAGCGGCCGATCGAGTGGATCAGGGCGACGCCGTCGTCCTTCAGGAGCCGCGCCACCTGGTCGAAGTAGGTCTGGTAGTTCGGCTGGCCGACGTGCTCGAACATGCCCACCGAGACGATGCGGTGGTAGGGTCCGGCGACGTCGCGGTAGTCGGTGAGCGAGAAGCGGGCGCGGCCGGCGAGGCCGGCCGCCTCGGCCCGCGCTTTCGCCAGCTGCAGCTGCTCGGTGGAGAGGGTCACGCCGTCGACGACGACGCCGGCCTCGCCGGCCAGGGTGAGGGCGAGGCCCCCCCAGCCGCAGCCGATGTCGAGCACGCTCTGGCCTTCCTTGAGCAGCAGCTTGGCGGCGATGTGCCGCTTCTTGGCGGCCTGGGCCTCGTCCAGGGTCATGCCGGGACGTTCGAAATAGGCGCAGGAATACTGCAGGTCCTGGTCGAGGAAGCGTCGGTAGAGGTCGACCGAGAGGTCGTAGTGGCGCCGGACGTTGCGCCGGGCCGCCGCGCGGGCGTTGGCCTGCCGCGTGAGGCGCGCCCACCAGCGCTTCAGCGGCCCGGCCCGCTTGCGGCGCGGCCGGGCCATCAGGTTGCGCACGCCGAGGTCGACGAGATCGTGGATCGTGCCGGCCTGCAGCGTCAGGCGCCCGTCCATGTAGGCCTCGCCGATCCCCAGCGACGGCTTGGCCATGATCCGGGCGATCGTCAGGCGATCGGCAATGGCGATGGCGACGTGAGGCCCGGTTCCGTCGCCGGCGGCCACTGTCCTGCCACCCGGCAGGCGCACGGTCAGGTCGCCGGAGCGGACCAGGCTGCGGATAAAAGCTTGAGCATTCACGCGCAATCGTCCTGCAGCTGTCGCATGGCGCGAGTAGGCCGCGCCCGCATCAGACACGCAACCGAGATGTCCGCGAATCGATCCCGATCTTGACTTCGGCGGGCCTTGGGACTACCTGCCGCCTCGTTAGCACTCACAGGGGCCGGCTGCTAACGGCGGGGCCTCGAGAGGGCTGAACCAACATCCAACCCGTAGGACTACGGAGACATATCGATGGCGTTTCGTCCGCTTGGCGACCGGGTCCTCGTCCGCCGCGTCGAGGAAGAAGAGAAGACCAAGGGGGGGATCATCATCCCCGACACCGCGAAGGAGAAGCCGCAGGAAGGCGAAGTGATCGCCGTCGGCCCCGGCTCGCGCGACGACAGCGGCAAGGTCCTGCCGCTCGACCTGAAGACCGGCGACCGCATCCTGTTCGGCAAGTGGTCCGGCACCGAAATCAAGCTCGAAGGCGAAGATCTCCTGATCATGAAGGAGAGCGACGTCCTGGGCGTGCTGGAATAGTTCCGGCCCCGCGAGCGACCACCCCCTAAAACCCCTTTCAGAAAGAGCACGAAGATGGCTGCCAAAGACGTCTACTTCGCCTCCGACGCCCGCGACCGCATGCTCCGTGGCGTCAACATCCTCGCCAACGCGGTCAAGGTGACCCTGGGCCCCAAGGGCCGCAACGTGGTCATCGAAAAGTCCTTCGGCGCGCCGCGCTCGACCAAGGACGGCGTCACCGTCGCCAAGGAAATCGAACTGACCGACAAGTTCGAGAACCTGGGCGCCCAGCTGATCCGTGAAGTCGCCTCCAAGACCAACGACGCGGCCGGCGACGGCACCACCACCGCCACGGTCCTGGCCCAGGCGATCGTCGTCGAGGGCCTGAAGTCGGTCGCGGCCGGCATGAACCCGATGGACCTGAAGCGCGGCGTCGAGAAGGCCGTGAACAAGGTCGTGGAAGAGATCAAGAACTCCTCCAAGAAGGTGACGACCAACCAGGAGATCGCCCAGGTCGGCTCGATCAGCGCCAACGGCGACACCGAGATCGGCGACATGATCGCCCGGGCCATGGAAAAGGTCGGCAACGAGGGCGTGATCACGGTGGAAGAGGCCAAGAGCCTCGAGACCGAGCTCGACGTCGTCGAGGGCATGCAGTTCGACCGCGGCTACCTGTCGCCGTACTTCATCACCAACGCCGACAAGATGGAGGCGGTTCTCGAAGAGCCGCTGATCCTGCTGTTCGAGAAGAAGCTGTCCTCGCTGCAGCCCCTGCTGCCGGTGCTGGAAGCCGTGGTGCAGTCCTCCCGTCCGCTGCTGATCGTGGCCGAGGACGTGGAAGGCGAAGCCCTGGCCACCCTGGTGGTCAACAAGCTGCGCGGCGGCCTGCGCGTCGCGGCGGTGAAGGCTCCGGGCTTCGGCGACCGCCGCAAGGCCATGCTGGAAGACATCGCCACCCTGACGGGCGGCCAGCTGATCAGCGAAGACCTCGGCATCAAGCTCGAGAACGTCACGATCGACATGCTGGGCAAGGCCAAGAAGGTCACGATCACCAAGGACGACACCACCATCGTCGACGGCTCGGGCGACAAGGCCGACATCGAGGCCCGCATCGGCCAGATCAAGCGCCAGATCGAGGACACCACCTCGGACTACGACAAGGAGAAGCTGCAGGAACGCCTGGCCAAGCTGGCCGGCGGCGTTGCGGTGATCCGCGTCGGCGGCGCCACCGAAGTCGAGGTGAAGGAAAAGAAGGACCGCGTCGATGACGCCCTGAACGCCACCCGCGCTGCGGTGGAAGAAGGCATCGTCCCGGGCGGCGGCGTGGCCCTGCTGAAGGCCACCAAGGTGCTCGACGGCCTGAAGGGCGACAATGACGACCAGGACGCCGGCGTCGCCATCGTGCGCCGCGCGCTCCAGGCGCCGATCCGCCAGATCTCCGAGAACGCGGGCGTCGAAGGCTCGATCGTCGTCGGCAAGATCCTCGAGAACAGCTCGCCGACCTTCGGTTTCAACGCCCAGTCCGAGCAGTACGTCGACCTGATCGCCGCCGGCATCATCGACCCGGCCAAGGTCGTGCGCACCGCCCTGCAGGACGCCGCCTCGGTGGCCGGCCTGCTGATCACGACGGAAGCGGCGATCGTCGAAGCGCCGAAGAAGAACGCCCCCGCGCCGGCCATGCCGGGAGGCGGCATGGGCGACATGGACTTCTAAGTCCAGACGCTCCAGCGAAAGACCTGAAGGACCCCCGGCCTCGCGGCCGGGGGTTTTTCATTCGGGGACATGATCGCCAGATCGTGTCCCCCTCGTGCCGGCTGGATGACGGGGGACACGATGCCGGAGGACTTGGCGGGGTCACCTCTGGGCGCCCTTCTCCCCACGCGGGAGAAGGTGTCGCCGTAGGCGACGGATGAGGGGGCCCCCGGACCTCTCAGCGCGTGCTGAGGCCGACTAAGGCGCCGATTTTCCAGTAGACATCTTCGCCAAGCTGCAGATCCG
The DNA here is from genome assembly GCA_035549595.1 of Caulobacteraceae bacterium. Classification (GTDB taxonomy): domain Bacteria; phylum Pseudomonadota; class Alphaproteobacteria; order Caulobacterales; family Caulobacteraceae; genus Acaudatibacter. The sequence goes on along the minus strand of DASZQQ010000256.1, from coordinate 9,751 downwards.
CTCTGCGGCGGGCGCCGGAGGGCCCCCTCATCCGACGGCTTCGCCGCCACCTTCTCCCGCGTGGGGAGAAGGGACGCCAGAGGTTACCCGATCCTGTCCCGCAGGAGGCCAAATTCGTCTCCCCGGGCGCGAGTGGCCCCGCTACTTGACCGCCTTGGCCAGCTTCTCGATCGACTTCTCGAGGCGGGCGAAGCCGGCGGTCATGCAGGCCATGATCGCCTCGGCGTCGGCGCTGGCGGCCGCGGCGGCGCCGTTGACCTTGGCCGAGGTCTTCGCCGCGGCGCCGCCGTTCGCCTTCTCGCGCACGCAGGCATAGGCCTCGCGCAGCCGGCGGCCGGAGTCTTCCTCCTCGGCGATGTACCACTGCAGCAGGTTGCAGGTCATCGGATCGTAGGCGCCGTCGGCCATGGCCTTGCGGATGTCGGCGAAGACGTCCCCCTCCTCGCGCTCGGGCCCGACCTTCTCGCAGTCGGCGATCTTCGGGTTGGCGTAGCGCGCCAGGCGCGCGGCGGCCTTGGGGTCGTGCCTGGGGCGCAGGTCGTAGCCGAGTTCGGCCAGGCGGCGGCAGAAGACCTCGCCGTGGCTGGCCTCGCGCGCGGCGACCAGACGCAGCGTCTGCGCCAGGTCCTGGTCGCTCGTGGCGTCGGCCCAGGCGTTCAGGTAGACGCCGGCGTCGCTCTCGGCGAGCGAGATGGCGTTCAGAAGGCCAAGGTACGACGGCTTGGCCGGAGCGGCTTCCATGGTGTTCCTCCATCGGTGCGGGCGGCTTCGCCGTCCCTTCGGCCCTGCCCCGATGATGCGCCGCGGTTGCGGCGGCGACAATAGAACGCGTTACAGGAATTAGGCCCGGCGCCGGCGGAGGTCGTCGCCGTTGCCGATGAACCAGCTGCCGACCCAACTGACCAGGCTCACCACCACCGCCGTCAGCACCGCGTGCCAGAAGGTGTCGATGCGTACCGAGTGGATGAAGAAGGCGACCAGGCTCACCGAGATCCCGTTCACCACCAGCAGGAAGAGCCCGAGGGTGACGATCGTCAGGGGAAAGGTGAAGAACACGATCACCGGCCGCACCAGGGCGTTGACGATCCCCAGGACCAGGCCCGCGGCCAGCAGCCCGCCCGGGCCGCCGACGTGGACGCCGTGGATCAGGTACGCCGCGACCCAGAAGCCGATCGCGGCCACCACCGCGCGCAGGAGAAAACGGATCATGCAGGCGCCCTCCGGAAGACAATAGTTAAGGCGCGCAGGGCGCTCCCGCCAAGGCGCCGCAGAGGCTCAGGCCCTGCGGCGCTTCTTCGGCCGGGTCTCGGCCGTGGTCCCCCCCCAGATCACGGGCTGGCTGGCCAGCATGCGGGTGACGGCCAGGCCGATGTAGCTCGACCGGCTCATGCCGAACTCCTCGGCCTGGTGGTCGAGCTTTTCGATCAGCGCCTTGGGCAGGTAGACGTTGATCCGCTCGGACGGGTTCGGCGGGGTGACGCCGATGGCGAAGAGGCCCAGCGAGCGGATCTCCTCGGGGACCTCGACGCTCTCGAACGGCGTCGGCTCGGGCAGGTCGCCCTCGCGCTCGGCCCAGGCCGTCACGGCCGCCGCAAGCGCCTCGTGCGCCTTGGCGATCGCCTGCTCCTGGCCGGGCGCGGCCGCGACGCAGCCCGGGAAATCCGGAAACCACACCGCAAAGACGCCGTTCTCGTCGCGCTCGAGCACCGCCGGATAGAACCGCCGCGCCATGGCTCAGCCTCCATCGATGTGTGTCGATTAACACACCTAGGCGACTCTGTCCCTCCCCTTCATGGGGGGGAAGGCCGCGCAGCGGCCAGGGTGGGGAAGTGTGCGGCGCGCCGAAGGCCAGCCGGTTAGCCTCACGCCCGCTTCAGACTCCCCCACCCTGCCGGCTTCGCCGGCTGTCCCTCCCCATGAAGGGGAGGGAGGGAAGGTCAGGCCGGGCTGCGCTCGTGGGCCGGTTCGATGAAGTAGCCGCAGATCCAGACCGTCAGGCTGACCACCACGGCGCCGAGGAAGGCGGTCTGCAGGCCGGCGATCTGCAGGCCCGCGAGCAGGCGGTCGGAGAACTGCAGGAGGGCGGTGTTGACGGCGATCAGGCCGGCGATCACCGTCACCGCGCTGACCGGCAGGCCGGCGGCCGCCACCGTGGGCCGCACGAGGCCGCTGGCGATCGCCAGCAGCGCCCCGGCGCCGATCATCGCGGCCGGGCTCGCCGCATAGATGCCTGGAACGAAGCGCATGGCCAGCCAGAACCCCAGGGCGGCGGCGAAGGCTCTCAAGACGAAGCGGACCATGGCCCACCCCTTTTCGCATCGGCTCGAGCGTCAAGTGTTCGCCGGCTTCGGGGCCGAAGCATGACCTAAGTTGGGCGCCGGAATCGGCAGGTTTACGTTGACGTTCGCGTAAGCCTGGCCTATCCGGTTATCAACGATAAGAAGCGCGCAAGGCGCCGTCCCTTCTGTGAGAATCCAGGGAGAGAGACCATGGCGAGCGAACTGCGCCGTCCCGAACGCACCTTCACCATCCGCCAGCTCTGCCTCGAGTTCAAATGCACGCCGCGGGCGCTGCGTTTCTACGAGGACAAGGGTTTGCTGACGCCGGCCCGCCAGGGCCTGAACCGCGTCTACTCCTACAAGGACCGCGCCCGCCTGCAGCTGATCCTGCGCGGCAAGCGCGTGGGCCTGTCGCTCTCGGAGATCCGCGAGATCCTCGAGCTGTACGACAAGCAGGACGGCGGCGCGGCCCAGAACGCCAAGGCGCTTCGTAAATTCCGGGAAAGGATTGTGGCGCTCGAGCAGCAGCGCGAGGACATCGACCACGCCATCCAGACCCTCTACGACAGCTGCCACCGCCTGGAGGAATTCCTCTCCAAGTCGCGGCCCGACCTGCTGCCCAAGGCCGACGACTACGACAAGGTGCTGCGCGCCCGCGTCGACGGCCACCACGACCTGGCCCTCGCCGGCAAGTGATCCGGGGATCGGGAGCCCCCCGGCTTCCCCCCGACTGAGCTGGACCCCGGAAGGGCTTGCACGCCTTTCCGGGATGGTCCTTGTTCGCCGTTCCGTTTCCTGAAGGGCCGCCCATGACCTACCAGCCGCCGGTGCGCGACCATCTGTTCCTGCTGCGCGACGTGCTCGCCATCGAAAGCCACGCCAACCTGCCCGGCTTCGCCGAGGCTTCGATGGACGTGGTCGAGCAGATCCTGGACGAGGCGGCCAGGTTCACCAGCGAGGTCCTGGCGCCCCTCAATACGGTCGGCGACAAGGAAGGCTGCCACTGGCGCCCCGACAACACGGTCACCACGCCCAAGGGCTTCAAGGAGGCCTACAGGGGGCTGGTCGACGGCGGCTGGCCCGCCCTCGGCGCCGAGCCGGCCTATGGCGGCCAGGGCCTGCCCTATGTGGTCAACCTCGCCTTCAGCGAGATGAGCTCGTCGGCCAACATGGCCTTCTCCATGTATCCGGGCCTGACGCACGGCGCCTATTCGGCGATCCTGAACGGCGGCTCCGACGAACAGAAGGCGCTCTACCTGCCCAGGCTCGCCAGCGGCCAGTGGGGCGGGACCATGAACCTCACCGAGCCGCACTGCGGCACGGACCTGGGGCTGCTGCGCACCAAGGCCGTCCCCGCCGGCGACGGGACCTATCGCATCAGCGGCCAGAAGATCTGGATCTCGGGCGGCGAGCACGACCTGACCGAGAACATCGTCCACCTGGTCCTGGCCCGCATCGAGGGCGCGCCGGCCGGCACGCGCGGCATCAGCCTCTTCATCGTGCCGAAGTTCATCCCCAACGCCGACGGCTCCCTGGGCGCCCGCAACGCGGTCAAGTGCGCCGGGCTCGAGGAGAAGATGGGCATCCACGGCAACGCCACCTGCGTGATGGTGCACGAGGAGGCGACCGGCTGGCTGGTGGGCGAGGAGAACCGGGGCCTGGCCCTGATGTTCGTGATGATGAACGAGGCGCGGCTGGGCGTCGGCATGCAGGGCCTGGCCCAGGGCGAGGCCGCCTACCAGGCCGCGGCGACGTTCGCCAAGGAGCGCCTGCAGGGCCGCTCCCTGACCGGGCCGAAGAACCCCGACGGACCGGCCGACCCGATCCTCGTCCACCCCGACGTGCGCCGGATGCTGATGGAGAGCCGCGCCCTGATCGAGGGCGGCCGGGCCTTCCTGTTCTGGACCGCCCTGCACGGCGACCTCTCGCAACGCCATCCCGACGAGGCCCAGCGGCAGAAGTCGCACGACTACATGGGCCTGATGACGCCGGTGCTGAAGGGCTACCTCACCGACCGCGGTTTCCACGTCTGCTCGGAATCCATGCAGGTGCACGGCGGCTCGGGCTTCACCGAGAACTTCCCGGCCAGCCAGTACCTGCGCGACTGCCGCATCGCCCTGATCTACGAGGGCACGAACGGGATCCAGGCGCTGGACCTGGTCGGCCGCAAGCTCGCCGCCAGCGGCGGGCGCGCGGTGATGACCTTCTTCGCCGAGATCGACGCCTTCGTCGACGCCAACCACGACGAGGGCCCGCTGAAGCCGTTCGTCGACGGCCTGGCCTCGGCCAAGGCGCAGCTGCAGGAAGGCACCTTCTGGCTGATGCAGAACGGCCTTTCCAACCCCGACAACGCCGGCGCCGCCTCGACCGACTACATGCACCTCTTCGGCATCACCGGCCTGGCCTACATGTGGGCGCTGATGGCCAAGGCCGCCCTGGCCAAGACCGCCGCCGGCGACGCCGATCCGTTCTACGCCGCGAAACTCGCCGTGGGCCGCGTCTTCCTCGAGCGCATCTTGCCTGACGCTGGGTCTCACCTCGCCAAGATGAAAACCGGATCGGAGGCCCTGATGGCGCTCTCCGCGGAGGCCTTCTGACCATGCCCGTGCTCGACGTCGCCCGCCCCGATTTCCTCGCCGAGGAGGACATCCGCATCTTCGAGGACGCGGCGCGCAAGTTTTTCGAGGAGCACGCCTCGCCGGAGATCACCGCGCGCTGGCGCAAGAACGGCGTCGTCGACCGCGACATGTGGACCAAGGCCGGCGCCGCGGGCCTGCTCTGCCTCTCGATGCCGGAGGAATACGGCGGCATGGGCGGCGACTACCGCCACGAGGTGATCCTGATGGAGCGCCTGGGCCTGCAGGGCGTCGACGGCTTCGGCGCCTCGCTGCACAACGCCATCGTCGCCCCGTACATCTATCACTACGGCACCGAGGACCAGCGCCGCCGCTGGCTGCCGCGCATGGCCACGGGCGAGCTCGTCGCGGCCATCGCCATGACCGAGCCGGGCGCCGGTTCGGACCTGCAGGGGATCAAGACGGTCGCCCGCCGCGACGGCGACGACTACGTGGTCTCCGGCTCCAAGACCTTCATCACCAACGGCCAGACCGCCAACCTGATCGTCGTCGTCTGCAAGACCGATCCGGGCCAGGGCGCGCGCGGCACCTCACTGGTGGTGGTCGAGACCGACGGTGCGGCCGGCTTCGAGCGCGGCCGCAACCTCGACAAGCTCGGCCAGGAGGCGGCCGACACCTCGGAGCTGTTCTTCAACGACGTGCGCGTTCCGGCCGAGAACCTGCTGGGCGGGGACGAGGGCCAGGGCTTCTTCCAGCTGATGAACCAGCTGCCCCAGGAGCGCCTCAACATCGCCGTCCAGGGCATGGCCTCGATCGAGCGCGCCCTGGAGCTCACCATCGACTACGTCAAGCAGCGCCAGGCCTTCGGCAAGAAGGTGATCGATTTCCAGAACACCCAGTTCAAGCTCGCCGAGTGCAAGACCCAGGCGACCGTGGCGCGCGTGTTCGTCAACTGGGCGATCGGCGAGCACCTGGAGGGCCGCCTCGACGCGGCCAAGGCGTCGATGGCCAAGTACTGGGTCTCGGACCTCGAGAACCGCATCATCGACGAGTGCCTGCAGCTCTACGGTGGCTTCGGCTACATGGACGAGTATCCGATCAGCCGCATGTTCCGCGACAGCCGCGTCCAGCGCATCTACGGCGGCACGAACGAGATCATGAAGGTCCTGATCGCCCGGACGCTCTAAGAACCTCCCTCCCCTTCATGGGGAGGGAAAGTCGGCGAAGCCGACAGGGTGGGGAAGGGCGACGCGCGCAGGGCGCCAGCCTGTTGGCGCTTCGTCTGTTCCCACACTTCCCCACCCGGCTCGCTTCGCGAGCTGTCCCTCCCCAAGAAGGGGAGGGAGGGCTATGAAGCCGCCATGAGCACCTATCACGCGACCGTCGACTGGGCTTTCGCGGGCGAGGATTTCCTCAGGCGCCGCTACAGCCGCGAGCACACGGTGACGTTCGAGCACGGCACGGTGGTCCCGGGCTCGGCCTCGCCGCACATCGTGCGCGCGCCCTGGAGCCGGGCCGACGCCATGGACCCGGAGGCGGCGTTCACCGCCTCGCTGTCGCAGTGCCACCTGCTCTGGTTCCTCGACATCGCCGCCGGCGCGGGCTTCAGCGTCGCCGCCTACCGCGACGAGGCCGAGGGGACGCTCGACAAGGGCGGGGACGGCAAGCTGGTGATGACGAGGGTGGTCCTGCGCCCGGCCGTGACCTTCACCGGCCGCCAGCCCACCGCTGAAGAGCTCGCCCACCTGCACCACCGCGCCCACGAGGAATGCTTCATCGCCAACTCGGTGAAGACCGAGGTGGTGGTCGAGCCGCGGTAGGCCTCAAGCCTTGTTGACCGAGTTCTTCTTCACCTGGGCCCTGCCGCTGGCGTCCAGGTCCTCGCGCGTGGTGGAAAGGCTGATCGGGCCGTCGAGGCTCGCGTTGACTTCGTCCATGCCGGCCTTGGCGCCGGGGCGCCTGGCGTAGAGGTAGCGCAGGCTGAGCCGCTCGTTGTCGGCGGCGTCGGGCTGGGTGCCGTGCAGGGTGCAGGCGTGCCACATGGCCGCGTAGCCGGCCTCGCCCAGCAGCAGCTTCTGCGGGCACATCACCTCGCCGCCGCGGCCGTCGCGGTAGAGCCAGCCGTCGCCCGCCTTGGTCAGGTCGTGCGGGAACAGGGTCGCGCCCAGCCTGTGGCTGTCCTCGAGCAGGAACAGTGGCGCGTCATGCCGCGTCACCGGATGCAGGTAGACGTAGAGGGTGATGAAGTCGGCGTCGCGGTCCTTGAAGTCGATCAGGTCCTGGTGGAAGTCGATGCCGTAGAAGTAGGTCACGTCCCGGTACTGCGGCCGCACATAGGCGCCGAGGTTGTTGACCGGGTTGTCGGTGATGCGGGCCTTCAGCCAGGCGGGCACGGACCTGGCCGGCACGCCGCAGACCACCTTGCGGTTCATCAGCTCGTAGCCGTCGCCGAGGATCTCGGTCAGGCCGGCGACGATGCCGGCGTCCTGCTCGACGAAGGCCAGGTCAGGCTCGAACCGCTCCAGGAGGTTGCGTCCGGGCTTCGGATTGACCCCGACGTACTGCGGGTCGGCGTCGAACTCGGCCTCGCTGAGGAACAGGCTCTCGTCCCAGGCCCGCGTCGCCTTCAGCTTGTCCAGCAGCGCCGCGGCGGCCTTCGGATCGACGCCGGCGAAGACGTGATAGCCGTGGGCGACGAAGTCGGCGGTGACGGAGGGCTCGGCGGGCTTGCGGGCGGCAGCGGACATGGCGCGTTCCTGGAAGGGTCGATCATCCCTGCGCCGGTTCGGTTAACGATTGGCTGAGCAGCGCCTCGAGCCGGTGTCGCAGCGCCGCCTCGTCCTTCAGCTCGCACTCCCAGACGACCTCGACACGCCAGCCGGCGGCCTCCAGGGCCTGGCGGGTGCGCTCGTCGCGGGCGCGGTTGCGGGCGACCTTTGCGGTCCAGTAGTCGCGGTTGGCCTTGGGCACGCGGGCGCCCCTGGCGCAGTCGTGGCCGTGCCAGAAGCAGCCGTGCACGAAGATCGCCAGGCGCCGCCCGGCCAGGACGATGTCCGGCTTGCCCGGCAGGGCCTTGGCGTGCAGGCGGTAGCGTCCGCCCAGGGCCCAGACCAGGCGGCGCACCTTCAGCTCCGGCGTCGTGTGCGTCGACCTGACCCGGCGCATCACCGCCGAGCGCTTCTCCGGGCCGTAGACGTCGGTCAAAGCCCCTCGAACAGCGCCGTCGACAGGTAGCGCTCGGCGAAGCTCGGGATGATGGTGACGATCATCTTGCCGGCCATGTCGTCGCGCGAGGCGACGTCGAAGGCGGCCGTCAGCGCCGCCCCCGCCGAGATGCCCACCGGCACGCCCTCGATGCGGGCGCACCTGCGGGCCATGTCGAAGGCGTCCTCGTTGGTCACCTGGACGATCTCGTCCATCACCCCGCGGTCGAGGATCGCCGGCACGAAGCCGCCGCCGATGCCCTGGATCTTGTGCGGGCCCGGCGCGCCGCCGGAGAGCACGGCCGAGGTCGAGGGCTCGACGGCGATCATCTTCACCGACGGCTTGCGCGCCTTCAGCACCTGGCCGACGCCGGTGATGGTGCCGCCGGTGCCGACGCCGGAGATCACGGCGTCGACGCCGCCGGCAGTGTCGTTCCAGATCTCCTCGGCGGTCGAGACGCGGTGGATGAGCGGATTGGCCGGGTTCTCGAACTGCTGCGGCATCACCGCGCCGGGGATCTCCTCCAGCAGCTCGCGGGCGCGGGCCACGGCGCCGGCCATGCCGCGCTCGGCCGGCGTCAGCTCCAGCTTGGCGCCCAGCAGGATCAGCATCTTGCGCCGCTCGATCGACATGCTCTCGGGCATGACCAGGATCAGCTTCAGCCCCTTGGCCGCGGCCACGAAGGCCAGAGCGATGCCGGTGTTGCCGCTGGTCGGCTCGACGATGGTCGCGCCTTCCTTGATCAGGCCCTTGGCCTCCATGGCCTCGATCATGGAGACGCCGATGCGGTCCTTCACGCTGGCGATCGGGTTGAAGAACTCCAGCTTGGCCAGGACCTCGCCCTTGGGCTTCAGCGCCGCGGTCAGGCGCGGCAGGCGGATCAGGGGCGTATCGCCGATGGTGTCGAGGACGGAGTCGTAGATCTTGCCGCGGCCGGCTCTCTTGTAGCGGGAGGCGTCGTAGTCCTTGGAGGAGGAGTCCATGAGCGAAGGCTTCTTGAAGTGCGAAGAGGCGCCGACCTTAGGCCCGCGCGCCGCATTTGGAAGAGCCAGTTATTCTGCGGCCATCACCCGCGCGCCTGGGGACAGCAGGGGTTCGAGGATGGCCTGGGCGAGCCAGCGCACCACCGGCACGGCGACTCCGTCGCCGGTGACCATGAAGGCGCCGGTCGCGGTCGGCGGCAGGCGGTAGTCCTCCGGCAGGCCCATCAGCCGGGCCGCCTCGCGCGGCGCCAGGAGGCGCGAGCGCACGCTGCCTTCCTCGACCACCAGCAGGATCTGGCGCGAGGAGCCGCCGCGCGGCGTGCGCAGGCACCCGGCCAGGCCGTCGAAGCGCACCTCGGCGCGCTGTTCGCCGCCGCGGATGCGCCGGAACACCGCCCCCACCTGGCGCCCGCCCGCCGCCAGGGCCTCGTCCAGCTTGGCGCGGTTGCGGGCGTCGAGCTGGGCGACGAGCCGGTCGGTGGTCTCCTCGGGATGCCAGCGCACCGCGTCGTCGGGCTCCAAAAGGTCGGCGAGGTCGGCGTTGCGGCCGACGGCGGGCGCGGGCGGCCAGTCGATCCAGCGGCGCTTCAGGTCGGCGGGCAGGCGCTCGAAAGCGGCGCGGATGGCGGGCGTGGCGCCGGGGCCCGGCGGCCGCGGCGCGGGCCCCTCGCGCACGGCGACGATCAGCACCCGGCGGCGCGACTGCGGC
>DASZQQ010000255.1:0-5970 GCA_035549595.1 Caulobacteraceae bacterium | reverse complement strand
CGGCTTCGCCGCCGAAGGTGTCGCTGATCGAGCCCAGCGAGGCGCCATGGCGGTCGCGGTCATGCAGCGTGCCGCCGCCGAACGACCACTTGATGCCGACGCGGATGGTGTCGGAGTGGGCGTCCACGTCGTGCCACTCGCCGCGCTCGTAGCCGAGCGTCAGGGCCAGCGGAACCGACTTCAGCTGGTATTCGCCGCCGACGCCCAGGTTCCAAAGGTCGCTGTGACCGGCGCCGGAGACGCTGGCGCGGACCCAGTTGACCGAGCCCTTCAGGGAGAGGTTGTCGGTGACGAAGTAGCGGGCGCCGCCGCGCACGCCCCACATGGTCAGGTCGGTGTCGTTGACGCCGGCGTAGCCGACCGAACCGTCCAGGGTCCACTTGGGCGTGACGTAGGCCTGGCCCTCGAAGCCGCCGCCCCAGGCAGTGGCGCCTTGGGTGGTCTCCGTGCCCACGAAGGCGCCGCCCAGGAAGCGGTCGGTGCGGTAGTAGGCGTGGGCGGTCGGCGTGAACACCGTGCGGTCGTTCAGGGCCGGGTCGATGTTGCTGAACGTGTAGTCGCTGACGTCCGCGTCGACCTGGGCGCCCCAGTTGCCGGAGAGCGGCAGGGCCACGGCGCCGTTCACGCCCCAGACGTCGACCGCTTGGTCGCCGAGGCCCGAAACGGTAGTGTCGGGACGCGTGTAGTGGCCCTCGATGTAACCGCTGGTCACGGTCGTCGATTCGGCATGAGCCACCGTCGCGACGGCCGCCATCGCGGTCGCCGCCATAAGCACTTTAATCATTGTACGGATTATCCCCTGAACTCTGGTTCTTGTTACTGGCGCAGCCTTGCGCTGCGAGGCGCACCTATGCAGCGTCGCCTTTCAGCGCAATGACGCGGCCGTAACTAAGTGTTGCCGGCGAGCTGTTGTGGCTTGCGCGCCACAGGGTCGTGGCGTCCGCAGAACGGTGGTTCTGCAACAATGACTGCGATTTAAGCTGCCTTGTCCGAAGCGGTCGTCTAGCGTCCGGCCCGGTTCGTGGGACCGGGAGACTTTCGAGATGAAGCTTTGGACGGCGCTCTGTTTCGTTGCCCTGGGCGTTTTGGGCGCCGGCGCCAGCCGCGCCGAACCGTCGGTCGAGATCCGCCACGCCGCTGCGCGCGTGGTGGTCATCCCCGAGGCCCGCTCGGACGTCTTCGTCAACGTGATCCGGCCCAATCCGCGCCTGCCGATCCACGTCGGCCACTTCGCCGGCCGCACCTATGTCGACGGCGGGCTCGCCCACCGCATCCGCGATTGCCGCCCGGGGCGCCGGGTCACGATCGACGGCATCGGCGACGTCGCCTACGCCGACCTGCCGCAGATCGTCATCCATACGCCGATGAAGGTGCGCCTGAGCGCGTCCGAGGCCGTGTTCGGCTCGATCGGCCGCACCGAGAGCCTGCAGTTCGGCAACGCCGGCTGCGGCGACTGGACCGTGGCCAACGTCCGCGGGCACATGGAGCTGAGCCAGGCCGGCTCGGGCGACACCCACGCCGGCTCGGCGGGCAGCGCCGAGCTGCGCATCGCCGGCTCGGGCGACATCACCACCCAGCAGATCCACGGCACGCTGCAGGCGGTGTCCGCTGGCTCGGGCAAGATCCAGGCCGCCTCGGTCGGCGGCGACTTCAACGCCCGCGTGGCCGGCTCGGGCGACGTGCGCGCGGACACCGGCGACGTGCGCGGCATGAAGGTCTCCATCGCCGGCTCCGGCGACGTCGAGTTCGGCGGCGTCGCCCAATCGCTGGAGGCCTCGGTGGTGGGATCCGGCGACGTCCGCGTCTATCGCGTCACCGGCCCGGTGGTGCGGCACATGCTGGGCTCCGGCGCCGTGCGGGTGGGGCAGTGACCATGCGCCTGGCCGTCATCTTCGCCGCGACCGCGGCCGCCGGCCTGGCCACCGCGGCCAGCGCGGCCGCCGAGCCGTCGCTGGAGATCCGCCACGCCGCCGTCCGCGTCGTCGTGATGCCCGAGGCGCGCGCCGACGTCATGGTCGAGGTCCTGAAGGCCAATCCGCGCCTGCCTCTCTATATCGACCGCGTCGGCGACCAGGTGATCGTCGACGGTCACCTGCCCGGCTTCCTCACCGGCTGCCACGGCTCGGGCCAGAACCTGCGGGCCCAGATCTTCGGGCGCGGCGATTTCAAGGCCGAGGAGTTTCCGCAGATCGTCGTGCACACGCCGATGGACGTGCGCGTGCACAGCGGGGGCGTCTCGGTCGGCTCGATCGGCCGTGCGCACAGCGTCGAGCTGCGCGAGGGCGGGTGCGGGTCCTGGACCGTGGCCAATGTCGAGGATCTGCTGTCCGCGCGCCTTTCGGGCTCCGGCGAGATCGAGGCGGGGACGTCGCGCCGCGCCGAGCTCGGCCTCTCCGGAGTCGGCCGCCTGCGCGCCGCGGCGATCGCCGACACGCTGGAGGGCCGCGTCTCGGGCTCGGGGCTGATCGACGTCACCTCGGCGCAGTCGGCCGAGCTGGTGGTGTCGGGGTCGGGCAACGTCCGCGCCGGAACCATCCCCGGGGGACTGACGGCCGAGATATCCGGCTCGGGCGACGTCAGCGTGGCCCGGGTGGACGGACCGCTGCGGGCCAGGCTCAGCGGCGTCGGCCACATCCGCGTGCCGGCCGGCCAGGTGACGGTGCTGCAGGCCCATATCAGCGGATCGGGCGACGTCGACTTCGGCGGTGTGGCGCAGACCCTGGAGGCGGACGTCTCGGGTTCGGGCGACATCCACGTCGGCAAGGTGACCGGCCAGGTCGACAAGCGGGTCAGCGGCTCCGGCCAGGTCACCGTCGGCCCTTGACCGGTCCCGGACGGACGCCCGCATGACCGCCGCCCCGCGCGTCCCGGCCGCCTCCGACGTCGCAACCCTGCTGCGCCTGGAGCTTCTGCGAGTGCGCGCCTTCTGGCGCTTCGCCACGCGCGACGTCGTCTTCGACCTTTGTGTCCTGGCCGGGCTCGCCTTCGCCTATGGCGCGCTGCTGCGCGAATATTCGCTGCTCGGCCACGCGCCCGTGGCGCTGCGCCTGTTCCTGTCCGCCGGCGCCGGCGGCCTGCTGGTCTTCGCCGTCCACGCCGGTCCCGGATCGCGGGCGCGCGAGCGGCTGATGGCGGGTCCGTTCCACGCCCTGGTGGCGCGCCGCCGGCGACTGGACCTGTGGATGGCCGTTCGCGCGGTGGCGGGCGCCGCCGCGGTCTGCGCCCTGATCGCCACGGGCCTGGCCACGGTGGATGCCGCCGCGGCCGTCGCCTTCCTCGTCGCCTCCATCGCCGGCGCGGCGGTCGCCGGCGCGGTCGTGCTGCTGCGCCCCGCGGGGCGGAGCGGGGAGGGCGGGGCCTCGGGCTCCAGGCCCCGTCGCCGGTCCGGCGGCGGACATCCGGCGCTGGTCATCGCCAGGGCCGCCTTCCTGCGCGGCCGGATCCCCGCAGGGTTCGTCGGCCTGGTCCTGGTCGTCGTCGGCGGCGCGGCAGGCTTCCTCGCCGCCCGCAACAACGGCGCGCCCGAACTGGGCCTGTTCGTCGCGGCGGGCGCGGCCCTGGCCGCCGGCGCGCTGATGTTCCCCGCCGGACGCCTGCCGGGCCTGCTGGGCCAGGAGCCCGGCTCGCTCGGACGTCTCTACCTGTGGCTCTACGCGGGGCCGCTGGCGATGGCGGCGGCGGGCGGGGCCGCCGGCGGCGCGCTCGCCGGCCTCGGCCCTGCCGGCGCCCTCGAGACGGCCCTGACCGCGGCCGTCGGCCTGGCCGTGGTGTCGTGGTTCTTCTTCCTGCACCGCTTGATCCGCTCGGAGCGGCATGCCCGGCTCTCCGCCGGTCTCGAGTTCGCCGGCGCCGCATTCCTGGCCACCGACGAGGTCTCGCTCGCTCCCCTCTGGCTCGCGGCGCGGGGGCTCGTCCTGGTGCGCGCCGCACGGCGGCGCCGCTGGCTGGATCGCTGAAGCCCATGTTGCAAGTCGAGCGTATCGAGGTCTCGATCGGCCGCCGCAGGATCGTGCGCGGCGTGTCGTTCGAGGCCGCGGCGGGCGAGTGGTTCGGCCTCCTCGGCGCCAACGGCAGCGGCAAGACCACGATCCTGCGGGCCTTGAACGGCCGCCTCGTCATCGACGCGGGCGAGGTGCGGCTGGCGGGGCAGGGGATCGGCCGCGACCTCGAGGCGCTCGCCACCCGCATCGGCTTCGCCCCGCCGCCCGACAGCCTGCCGGAGGAGCTGACCGCCGGCGAACTGCTGACCCTGGTCGGCCGGGCGCGTCGCGCCGATCCGCGCGCGCCGGCCGCGCTCTACCGGGCCCTCGACGTCGCCTGGCTGCAGGACCAGCCGATCGGCGCCATGTCGGCCGGCATGCGCCAGAGGGTGTGCCTGTTCACCGCCTTCGTCGGCGAGCCGGAGGCCGTGCTGCTGGACGAGCCGTTCAACTGGCTGGACCCGGTCGCCGCCTACGACCTAAAGGCCGCCTTGCGCGGCTGGGTCGACGCCGGTGGGGCGCTGGTGACGGCGGTGCACGACATCGCCGCCTTCGCCACCCGTTGCGAGCGGGGCCTGCTGCTGCACGACGGCGCCGTGGTGAAGACCTTCGATCCCGCCGAAATGGCCGCGGGCCGGACCGACATCCTCCGCTTCGAGGACACGGTCTACGAGGCCTTCAAGGCCGCCGCCCATCCTGCCGCATGAGGCCGCACGCCTGCGCCGTTGACTGGAGGCCCGCTCGCGAGTATCAACCGCGCTCTTTTCGAGGGCCGGAGTCGCATCGGGTCCCGATAGGCCGGAAGTCCAGCCACGGACGTCCTGACGCGTCGGAACGCTCGCCTGCGTTTCGGCGCCGTTTCGTGTTTATCGGGTCCTCAGCGAGAAACCGGCCTTGGACGAGGCCTAACGGAACCCCGAGGCGCCCCGGCCGAAAGGCACACGCCTCCACCTGAACGAGTACGAAAGAACGAATGCCGACAGTCAACCAGCTGATCCGCAAGCCGCGCGTCTCCAAGGCGCCGCGCAACAAGGTTCCCGCCCTGAAGGGCTCGCCGCAGCGTCGCGGCGTCTGCACCCGCGTCTATACGGTGACGCCGAAGAAGCCGAACTCGGCTCTGCGGAAGGTCGCCAAGGTGCGCCTGACCTCGGGCATCGAGGCCGTCTGCTACATCCCCGGCGAAGGCCATAACCTGCAGGAGCACTCGGTGGTGCTCATCCGCGGGGGCCGCGTGAAGGACCTTCCCGGCGTCCGCTACCACATCCTCCGCGGCGTCCTCGACACCCAAGGCGTCAAGGACCGTAAGCAGCGTCGTTCGCTCTACGGCGCCAAGCGACCCAAGTAAGGAAGATCAAGAATGTCCCGCCGCCGCCGCGCCGAGAAACGAGACGTCCTGCCGGATCCGAAGTTCGGTGACCTCGTCCTGACCAAGTTCATGAACTACGTGATGTACGAGGGCAAGAAAGCCGTCGCCGAGAACATCATCTACGGCGCCTTCGACATCCTGGAAGCCAAACGCCGCGACCAGGGGCCGCTGGAAACCTTCCACGCCGCGCTCGACAACGTCGCCCCCTCGGTCGAGGTGCGCTCCCGCCGGGTCGGCGGCGCCACCTACCAGGTGCCGACCGAAGTGCGCCCCGAGCGCCGCCGCGCGCTCGCCATCCGCTGGCTGGTCGCCGCCGCCCGCAAGCGCGGCGAGAACACCATGACCGAGAAGCTCGCCGGCGAGCTGCTCGACGCGTCGAACAACCGCGGCTCGGCCGTCAAGAAGCGTGAAGACACGCACAAGATGGCCGAGGCGAACCGCGCCTTCTCGCACTACCGCTGGTAACCCCCATATAGGCGGTCCTATCCAGCACACCCTTCCGGGCGCGGGCGGTTTGAGCTAAACCGCCCGCGCCGTTCGTTCAGCCCCTTTCGCCCGTTTCGGCAGAGCCCTTCCCATGCCCCGCACCCACAAGATCGAGGACTATCGCAACTTCGGCATCAT
>DASZQQ010000254.1:0-4109 GCA_035549595.1 Caulobacteraceae bacterium | reverse complement strand
GGCCGTCGCCGCGCCCGCGACCGACGCCGAACGCGCCGAGATCGCCCGCATCGGCGCGACGCTCGATCCGCGCGAGGCGATCAACATCCAGTTCACCAGCGGCACCACCGGCTCGCCCAAGGGCGCGACGCTCAGCCACCGCAACATCCTCAACAACGGCTACTTCGTCGGCCGCGCGATCGGCCTGACCGCCGGCGACCGGCTGTGCATCCCCGTGCCGCTCTACCACTGCTTCGGCATGGTGATGGGCAACCTCGGCTGCCTGACGCACGGCGCGGCCATGGTCTATCCGGCCCCGGTGTTCGATCCCGAGGCGACGCTGAAGACCATCGCCGCCGAGCGCTGCACCGGCCTCTACGGCGTGCCGACCATGTTCATCGCCGTGCTCGGCCATCCGGATCTGGCCACGACCGACGTCTCGTCGCTGCGCACCGGCTGCATGGCCGGCTCGCCCTGCCCCGTGGAGGTGATGAAGCAGGTCATCGGGCGCCTGGGCATGAAGGACGTCACCATCGCCTACGGCATGACCGAGACCTCGCCGGTCAGCTTCCAGACCGGCGAGGACGACCCCCTCGAACGGCGCGTCTCGACCATCGGCAAGGTGCAGCCGCACCTGGAGGTCAAGATCGTCGGCGAGGACGGCGAGGTGGTCCCCCGCGGCGTCTCCGGCGAGATCTGCACCCGCGGCTATTCGGTGATGCTCGGCTACTGGGGCGATCCGGAGAAGACCGCCGACGCGGTCGACCCCGAGGGCTGGGTGCACACCGGCGACCTCGGGACGATCGACGCCGAGGGCTACGGCAACGTGGTCGGCCGCATCAAGGACATGGTCATCCGCGGCGGCGAGAACCTCTATCCGCGCGAGATCGAGGAGTATCTGTACCGCCACCCCAAGGTCGCCGACGTCCAGGTCGTGGGCGTGCCGGACGAGCGCTTCGGCGAGGAGCTCTGCGCCTGGATCCGCCTGCTGCCGGGCCAGACCGCCGACGAGGAGGAGATCCGCGCCTTCTGCCGCGGCCAGATCGCCCACCACAAGATTCCCCGCTACATCCGCTTCGTCCCCGACTTCCCGATGACCGTCACCGGCAAGGTCCAGAAGTTCCTGATCCGCCAGGCGATGGTCGACGAGCTGGGCCTGAAGGCGGCGAAGACGGCTTAGCGACCTCTCAAGAGCCGTCTGCCTCGTAGTCCGGAGTCGCCGCGTCGCCGGCTTCGGCGACGGCGCGCACGATTTCGCCGACGGTGAAGCGCCGCCAGGAGGCCTCATCGATGAGGTGGATGGTGTCGCCCCGGCCCGTCGCTTGGGCCCGTGCCGCTTCGGGCCCGACCAGTTCGAGCTCGCCGATCCAGGCCGCGTTCCGGTCGCCGAGTTCCAGTAGGGCGATGCGAGACCTCGCGCCCTCGTAGCCGCCGAACAGCACGACGTGGCGGCCGTCCACCGCGAGAGCGGAGGCGCCCCTCACGCCATTGTTCCAAAGGCGGGCCTCGCCGGCGGCGCCGACGCGAAGGATCGGGAAGTCGCAGTAGTGGCAGGCCCAGGCGGCCTCGCCGACGACATTGAGCGCATAGCAGTCGTCGATGGGTGGCCGATCCCAGGGCGGCGCATTGGCGCGCCAAGTCTCCGACCCATTTGCGTCGAAGCGAACGAGGCCGCCTTGCCCGAGAGGGTCGTCGCCGAACACGCCCTCGTCGAAGTGGCTCACCCACAAGGCGTCCAGGCTGTCCGCCTGAACGTCGGCCACGCCGTCGCCGACCGGGAACCGGCGAATGAGGTCGCCGGTCGGCGACAGGTACCTGGCGTTCGCCTGGCCCGGCAGGCACCGACTGGCCACGACGACCCAGGTCCCATCTGTTCGCTTGTCGAACCTCGGGAACGGATAGTCCAACTCGTATTCGGCCGCTGCCTCAGGCTCGGTCGAACTGGCCAGCCGACCGCGGTCGCCCGCCATGAAGTAGGGCTTGAGGCCATTGGTGATCCCTCGCTCGAGCAACGAGCGGTTCTGCCGCTCGATGCCGGCGATGTCGGCAGTGGCCTGCAAACAGCCGAGCGAGCCGTCCGCCAGGGGACAGAAGGCGACGGCATGCCATCCTCGCGGAGGCAAAGGCAGTGGGCTGATCGCCGGGCAGTTGAAAGGTGCGGCCACGTTTCGCCTTAGCCTTGCGCCGGCGCTTTCGCAAAGGACCATTCCGCGTTGGCGACGAAGCGGCGCGCCGCTCAGTCTGCCGCCAGGCGCGCCAGGCCGCCGGGTTTGCCGGAGAAGACGTTGAGGTCCACCGGGCCCTTCACGCCGCTGACGCGGCCGCGGTTGTGGTACTGCCAGAACACCCAGCGCTCGCCGCGCGCCGGCTCCAGGGCGATCGAGCGGCGCCAGACCCGGCGGTCGGGCAGGGCCTCGCCGTAGGCGGCGAGGAACTCCTGCGTCGCATAGAAGATCGCCGGCTTGCCCTCCCGCGCCTCCACCGGGCCCAGGAAGGCGGCGAGCTGCGCGCGCAGGGCCTCGGGCCCCGGCCGGATCTGGCAGTTGCCGCCGAACTCCAGGTCCACCACCGGCGGCAGGGCGTCGGCGGCATGCGGCACGGTGGTCAGGAAGTTCGCCGCCTGGGCCGCGCCGGAGCGGCAGAAGGTGAAGTAGTGGTAGGCGCCGACCCTCAGGCCCGCCGCCCGCGCGGCCTTCCAGTTGCCGGCGAAGGCGTCGTCGCGGTGATCGGCGCCCTCGCTGGCCTTCAGGTAGGCGAAGGCGATGTCGTCGCGCGCCACCGCCGCCCAGTCGATGACGCCCTGATGGTGCGACACGTCGATGCCGCGCACCGGGTAGCGGTGGTGGTCCGGCCGGAAAGACGTGAACCACCAGGCGCCGGCGGCCACGGCCAGGACGACGCCCAGCGCCGCCCAAGCCATTGTCCGTCCCGACCGCCCCCGCGCCATGCTTCCTCCCAGACCGCTTCGCTTCGACCTAGCACGCCCCCGCGTCACCGTTGAGCAGGCGCCGTATTCGCGATAGGGGCCGCTGAACATTCTCGAGGGAGGGCCCCATGGGCGTCTTGGACGGTAAGGTGGTGCTGGTGACCGGTGCGGCCGGCGGCATCGGCAAGGAGTGCGCGCTGCTCGCCGCCCGCGAGGGGGCCAAGGTGGTGGTCAACGACCTCGGCGGCTCGGTCAGCGGCGGCGACGAGGGTTCGGCCGGCCCGGCCGAGGCGACCGCCCAGGAGATCCGCGCGGCCGGCGGCCAGGCGGTGGCCAACTCCGAGAGCGTCACCTCGATGGCCTCGGTCAAGCACATGGTGCAGCAGGCGCTCGACGAGTTCGGCGGCCTGCACGCGGTGATCAACCCGGCCGGCATCCTGCGCGACGGCATGTTCCACAAGATGAGCGACGCCGACTGGGACGCGGTGATCGAGGTGCACCTGCGCGGCGCCTACAACGTCTCGCGCGCCACGGTGGAGCACTTCCGCGACCAGCAGGACGGCGCCTACGTCCACTTCACCTCGACCTCGGGCCTGATCGGCAACATCGGCCAGGCCAACTATGCGGCCGCCAAGCTCGGCGTCATGGGCCTCTCGCGCATCCTGGCCATGGAAGGGGCGCTGAAGAACATCCGCTCGAACATCATCGCCCCGTTCGCCTGGACGCGGATGATCGCCACCATCCCGGTGAAGGACGAGGCCTCGGCCGAGCGGGTCGGGCGCATGCAGCGCTCGATGCGCGCCGATCAGGTCGCCCAGCTGGCCGTCGCCCTCTGCAGCCCCGAGGCCAAGGACGTCTCGAGCCAGATCTTCGGCGTGCGCGGCAACGAGGTGGTGCTGTTCGACCAGCCGCGCCCGGTCCGCTCGATGGCCAACACCGAGGGCTGGACCCCGCGCAGCCTGATCGACATCGCCCTGCCGGCGATGAAGAGCGACTTCACCGACCTCGGCGCCTCGGCGACCGTGTTCCCGTACGATCCGGTCTAGGGACTTGAGGGACAGGATCTCGATCCTGTCCCCGGTCCTTTTTTCGAACCACGAAAGACACGAAAGAACACGAAAGGGGCTGGCGCCGGCGATCGCCCCTTTGAATGGTCCACGAACCACACGAACCACACGAACAGGCATCGCCCGTCCCCGGCGTC
>DASZQQ010000253.1:0-11740 GCA_035549595.1 Caulobacteraceae bacterium | reverse complement strand
GGCGTCCCCATCATCCCGGGCACAACCGACCCCGTCGGGTCCGTCGAGGAGCTGCTCGCGCTCGGCGAGGAGATCGGCTACCCGCTGCTGATCAAGGCGGCGGCGGGCGGCGGCGGCAAGGGGATGGAGATCGTCCGGTCGGCCGAGGAGGCCGCCGGCGGACCGATGGCCACGGCCGCGTCGGCCTCCCGGACGTGCGGCGCGCGGGCGTCGGCCTCCGAGTAGACGGCGACGGTGCGGATGCTCAGCCGCCGCGCGGTGCGGATGATGCGGCGGGCGATCTCGCCCCGGTTGGCGATCAGCAGGGACGAAATCAACGGCCAACCTCGTAGAGACCGATCAGCACAAGGCCCGCCATGATCAGCACGAAGCCGAGTAGCGAGCCGACGAACAGCAGGACCATGCGCGCCAGCGTGCCGAAGACGCCGAGGCCATAGGTCCCCTTCAGGTGGAAGAACAGGTGGACCGGCGAGGCCAGGATCAGGACGCCGACCCAGCCGGACAGCCTCTCGCCCAGCGACACCACCGCGAACAGCAGCCCCTGGAACGACAGGGAATGCATCGAGAAGATCAGGTGGTCGAACATGTAGACGCCGCGCCGGAACACGAACAGCAGCCCCAGGATCGCCGCGCTCATCGGCAGGGCGAGCACCGCCATGCGCTGGGCCCAGGTCGAGAGGATGGCGTCGAAGGCCTCCGGATGCGATGCCGCGGCGCGGGCGCGACTGGTCAGCCACGCGCTGATCGCCTTGCCCTGTGGTCCGTCGAGCACCTGGATGGACGGGGTGACGGTGGCCGGCTTGGCGGTGACGGCGTGGGTGCGGCTCTCCCCCAGCCCCGCGACCAGGAACACCAGCACCACGACGATCAGGAAGGTGCGGAACGGCGGCGCCTGCGGTGCACGGTGGCCATCCAGGTATCTGCGCGTGAGGCGCGCGGGGTTCAGGATCAGGTCCGGCAGGGTCCGCCACAGCCGCCCGTCGAGCTCGAACAGGCCCTCGACCGCTTCGGCCACCAGGCGCAGCAGCGAGCGGTGGTAGTCCTCGGCGCTCTGGCCGCAGGCGTGGCACCAGGGGCCGGCGAGCGCCGTGGCGCAGTTCGGGCAGGGCGAGCCGACCGGCAGGGCGTGCCTGGGCCGCCGGCGCAGGATCGCGGCGGCGCCGTCGGCGGCTGCGGCCTCGATCTCGCTCACGCCGCCCCTCTCCCCGGCCTCAGTCTTCGAGCCAGCGGGGCTTGCGCCGCTCGAGGAAGGCGCGCACGCCCTCCTGGCCTTCCTCGCCGACCCGCTTGGCGGCGATCCGGCGGGCGGTCTCTTCCAGCAGGGCGTGGTCGATGTGACGCCCGACGATGTGCTCGACGAGGCGTTTGGACTCGTCCACCGCCTGCGGCCCGCAGGCCCTGATCTCGCCGGCGATACGGTCGCGGGCGGCCTCCAGGGCGGCGACGTCGGCCACGACCTCGTCGACGAGGCCGATCTCGCGGGCGAAGGCGGCGTCGAACACCCGCGCCGTGGCGAAGAGGCTGCGCGACTTGCGCGGTCCGATGGCGGTGACGACGTAGGGGCTGATGGTCGCCGGGATCAGGCCGAGCCTGGCCTCCGAGAAGGCGAACTTGGCGTCGGCCGTCGCCACGGCCATGTCGCAGGCGGCCACGAGGCCGGCGCCGCCGCCGAAGGCCGCGCCCTCGACCAGGGCCACGGTCAGGGCCGGCAGGTCGTAGAGCCGCTTCAGCATCACGGCCAGCCGCATGGCGTCGTCCCTGTTGTCGGCCTCCGAGAAGTCTATGGCGTCGCGCATCCACTCCAGGTCCGCCCCGGCCGAGAAGCTGCCGCCGGCGCCGCGCAGGAACACCACCCGCACCCCGTCGGCGCCCTCGAGCGTCTCCAGCGCCTGGGTCAGCGCCCGGATGACCTCGTCGTTGAAGGCGTTGCGGCGCTCGGCGCGGTTGATGGTCAAGGTGGCGACGCCCTCGGGCGTGGCCTCCAGCAGCACCAGGTCGGACTGGGCGTCGGTGTCGATGCCCTCCACCAGGGGATCAGCGATCGGGTTGGGCATGGGAAAGGCTCCTACATCCTGAAGACGCCGAAACGCGTCTTCGGCACGGGCGCGTTCAGAGACGCGGAGATGGCCAGGCCCAGCACGTCGCGGGTCTGGGCCGGATCGACGACACCGTCGTCCCAGAGCCGGGCCGTGGCGTGGTAGGGGTCGCCCTCGGTCTCGTAGCGCTCGCGGATCGGGGTCTTGAAGGCCTCTTCGTCCTCGACGGCCCAGCTCTCGCCGCGCGCCTCCAGGCCGTCGCGGCGGATGGTGGCCAGCACGCTGGCGGCCTGCTCGCCGCCCATGACGCTGATGCGGCTGTTGGGCCAGGTGAAGAGGAAGCGGGGGCTGAAGGCGCGCCCGCACATGCCGTAGTTGCCGGCGCCGAACGAGCCGCCGATCAGGACGGTGAACTTCGGCACCTCGGCGCTGGCGACCGCGGTGACGAGCTTGGCCCCGTCCTTGGCGATGCCGCCGGCCTCGTAACGACCGCCGACCATGAAACCGGAGATGTTCTGCAGGAACACCAGCGGGATGCCCCGCTGGCAGGCCAGCTCGATGAAGTGCGCCCCCTTCAGCGCGCTCTCGGAGAACAGTACGCCGTTGTTGGCGAGGATCGCGACCGGATAGCCCCAGATGCGCGCGAAGCCGGTGACGAGGGTCGTGCCATAGAGCGGCTTGAATTCGTCGAACAGGGAGCCGTCGACGATGCGCGCGATCACCTCGCGCACCTCGTAGGGCGCGCGCACGTCCGCCGGCACGAGGCCGTAGAGCTCCTCCGGATCGAAGGCCGGCGGCGCCGGCTCGCGCAGGTCCATGTCCTCGCGCTTGACCGTGTTCAGGTTGGCCACGATCGAGCGGACGATGGTCAAGGCGTGCTCGTCGTCGGCGGCGACGTGGTCGACCACGCCCGAGCGGCGGCCGTGGGTGTCGGCGCCGCCGAGCTCCTCGGCCGAGATCACCTCGCCGGTGGCGGCCTTCACCAGCGGCGGTCCGCCCAGGAAGATGGTGCCCTGGCCGCGCACGATCACCGTCTCGTCGCTCATCGCCGGCACATAGGCGCCGCCGGCGGTGCAAGAGCCCATGACGCAGGCGATCTGGCTGATGCCCTCGGCGCTCATCCGCGCCTGGTTGAAGAAGATGCGCCCGAAGTGCTCGCGGTCGGGAAACACCTCGGCCTGGTGCGGCAGGTTCGCCCCGCCGCTGTCGACCAGGTAGACGCACGGCAGGCGGTTCTGCAGGGCGATCTCCTGAGCGCGCAGGTGCTTCTTCACCGTCATCGGGAAGTAGGCCCCGCCCTTCACCGTGGCGTCGTTGGCGACGATCATCACCTCGCGGCCGGAGACGCGGCCGATGCCGGTGATCAGGCCCGCGCCGGGCGCCTCGCCGTCGTAGAGGTCGTAGGCGGCCAGCTGGCCGATCTCCAGGAACGGCGAGCCGACGTCCAGCAGGCGCTCGACCCGCTGTCGGGGCAGCAGCTTGCCGCGGGCGGCGTGGCGCTCGCGGGCGGCCGGTGGGCCGCCGAGGGCCGCGTCGGCGACGCGCTGGCGCAGGGTCTCGGCCAGGGCGCGGTTGAGGGACGCCAGCGGGGCGACGGACGGCGAGGAAAGGTCGATGGGGGCGCCGATACGGGGCATGCGGCAGGGATAGCCTGTTCGCCGCGCCCCCGGAAGCGGCCGGGGTCGACAGAAATCGGCCCTCGGCAGGCGCCGGGCCGCCGCTTGGCGCATCGGGCGATGCGTGCCTAACCTTCGCCCGTGGCCAGCCTCACCGAGTCCCTGCCCGAAACGGCGCTCACCCGGCTCTTCGAACAGAAGATCCGGTCGGGCGAGGCTGCGTGGTTCTCGCTGCCCGGCGGCATGCCGCTGTTCATGGCCGGCGAGCCCGCCGACCAGCTCTATCTGCTGCGCGCCGGACGCCTGGCGGCGGTGCGGCGCGAGGAGGGCCACGAGCCGCAGTTCCTGGGCGTGATCCGGCCCGGCGAACCGGCCGGGGAGATGTCGCTGGTGGCCGGCGCGCCCCATTCGGCCAACGTCCTGGCCCTGCGCGATTCGGAGGTGCTGGCCCTGCCGCGGCAGGCCTTCTTCGAAGCCGCCGACCAGGACGCCGAGGTCATGACCCAGCTGGCGCGGCTGATGATCCTCCGCGCCCGGCAGAGCGCGCGCAAGGCGATGCTCGGCGATCCCTCGGTGTTCGGCTTCATCGCCGCCGGGGCCGGCGTCAAGACGCGTCCGTTCGCCGAGAAGGTGGCGATCGCCATCGGCCGGCTCGGCTACGCCGTGACGGTGGTCGGCGCCGAGGCGCAGCACGCGCCGACGGAGTGGTTCTCGAACGTCGAGCACGACCACGACTTCGTGCTCTACGCCGCCGACGAGTCCGACGGCGGCTGGCAGTCGGTGGTCGGCCGCCAGGTCGACCGCCTGTTCCGGGTCGCCCGCGGCGGGCGCGCGCCGAGCGCGACGCTGGAGCGCCGCGCCGGCCAGCCCCTTCAGGACCAGCACCTGGTCGACCTGATCCTCCTGCAGTCGGCCCAGTGCCAGGCCCCCCTTGGCACGGCGGCCTGGGTCGACGCCCTGCAGCCGGCCCGCGCCTTCCACGTGCGCGACGGCAGCGGCGCCGACGTGGAGCGGATCGCTCGGGTGATCACCGGCGAGTCCGTGGGGCTCGTGCTTTCGGGCGGCGGCGCCAGGGCCTACGCCCACGTCGGCGCGATCCAGGCCTTGCGCGAGCGGCGCACGCCGATCGACTTCGTCTGCGGCGTCTCCATGGGCGCGATCATCGCCGCCGGCGTGGCGATGGGCTGGAGCGACACGGAGATGAACGAGCGCATCCGCAAGGCCTTCGTCGACACCAGCCCGCTGGACGACATCGCCTTCCCGATGATCGCCATGACCCATGGCGTGAAGGTCAAGGCCAGGCTGGCCGAGCACTTCGGCGACCGGATGATCGAGGACCTGTGGCTGCCGTTCTTCTGCCTGTCGTCGAACCTCACCACCGGCGCCTACCAGATGCATCGCCGCGGCCTGCTGCGCGAGGCGCTGCGCGCCAGCATCTCCCTGCCCGGCATCCTGCCGCCCAGCACCCAGGACCACGACGTGCTGGTGGACGGGGCGGTGATGAAAAACTTCCCCGCCGACATCATGCGCGCGATGCAGTCGGGCCCGATCGTCGGCGTCGACGTCAGCCGCGGCCGGAGCATCGACGCCGAGGACATCGCCACGCCCACGTCGGTCTGGCGCTGGCTGCTGTCCGGGGACTGGCGGCGCGGCCCGCCGATCGTCTCCCTGCTGATGCGCGCGGCCACCGTGACGAGCGGCCGGGATCTGGCCGCGGCGCGCGAGGCCACCGACGTGCTGATCCTGCCGCCGGTGGACAAGGTCGAGATCCGCGACTGGAAGGCCTACGAACCGGCCGTGGCCGCCGGACGGGCCGCCGGCCTCGCCGCCCTGGACCGCCTGAAACGACCGGTCACGGAGCTTCGCCGCAGGCCCAGCATGGCCGAGACCGCCGCCGCGCCGCTGGCGGCGTCGGCCTGAACCGGGCGCATTCGCCAGAGAGGATGCGGCTGCGGTGAAGTCTTGTTAGAATGTCCTCAGAGTGAGCGCACACGGTTCGAGATCTCCTTCCAAGCAGCTTCGACTGAAGCTCAAGCGTCCTGCGTCCTTCGCCCGCGCCGAGTTCGTGCACGCCCCCAGCAACGCCGAGGCGATCGCCGCCCTGGACGCCTGGCCGAAGTGGCCCGGCGCCTGTCTGGTCCTGGTCGGACCTGCCGGGGTCGGCAAGTCCCATCTGGCTCGGGAATGGGCGGGGCGGGTCGGGGCGGCGGTGGTCGATCCCGAGGCGGTCGACCTGACCGCGCTGCGCGGACGGCCTCTGCTGCTCGACGACGCCGACCGGACGGCGACGGACGAAACCCTGTTCCACCTGATCAACATGGCCGGCGAGGGCCACGAGCTGCTGATGACGGCCCGCGAGCGGCCGCCGGCCTGGCCCGCCGCCCTGCCCGACCTGCGCTCGCGCCTCAACGCCCTGGTGGTGACCGAGATCGCCGAGCCCGACGACAAGGTGCTGGAGGGCGTGCTGCGAAAATTCTTCCGCGAACGGAACATCCGTCCGGCAGAGGACGTCTACCCTTATCTGTTGCGCCGAATCGAGCGCTCAGTTCCGGCAGCGTTCGATATAGTGGCCAGGCTCGACGAGTTCGCCGACGCCGAACAACGCGACATTACCAGGGCGCTTGCGCGACAGATTCTTGAAAATGAAGACGACACCCTCAATCTCTTCGACGGATGACTTGCCGCGGCGCAGGGCCGGCGCCAAAACGCGGGGATATGCCCGTCAGCCGAGCCTGCGAATGACCGAGACTGCGCCCGTCGCCGCCCTGCCGATCGAGCCGCCGCCGATCGAGCGCCCGCCGACGGAACCGGCCGCCCCGGTTCAGCATCCGCTGGCCCGCGAGCCCGAGCGATTCTTCAACCGCGAACTCTCGTGGCTGGCCTTCAACCGCCGCGTCCTCGAGGAGGCGTCCAATCCGCGCCACCCGCTGCTGGAGCGGCTGCGCTTCCTGTCGATCTCGGCCAACAACCTCGACGAATTCTTCATGGTCCGCGTCGCCGGCCTGAAGGCGCAGGTGCGCGAGGGCGTCCGCGTCGTCAGCCAGGACGGCCTGACCCCGGCCCAGCAGGTGCGGAAGGTCAACGCCGAGGCCAACGACCTGATGGACGACCAGCAGAAGCTGTGGCGCGCCATGCGCGCCGAGCTGGCGTCCGAGGGCCTGAAGCTGCTCGACGCCAAGGACGTCACCGCCGCCGACCGTCCGGTGGTCGAGGAGCTGTTCAACACCCACATCTTCCCGGTGCTGACGCCGCTGGCGATCGACCCGGCGCACCCTTTCCCGTTCATCCCGAACCTGGGCTTCGCCCTGGCCCTGAAGCTGCGGCGTCTGGCCGACAACCGCCAGCTCTACGCCATGGTCCCGGTGCCCAGCCAGGTGGCCCGGTTCTGGGAGCTGCCGCCGGCGCAGGGGACGCGGCGCCGCGGGGCGCCGCGCAAGTTCGTCGCCCTCGAAAGCTTCATCATCCTGTTCCTCGACAAGCTGTTCCCGGGCTGCAAGGTCGAGGGGCGCGGCCTGTTCCGCCTGATCCGCGACAGCGACATCGAGATCGAGGAAGAGGCCGAGGACCTGGTGCGCGAGTTCGAGGCGCGGCTGAAGCGCCGGCGCATGGGCGTGCCGGTGCGGGTCAAGGTGCAGGCCTCGATGCCCGACGATCTGCGTGAGTTCATCGTCGAGGGGCTGAACGCCGAGCCGCAGGACGTGGTGCGCCTGGACGGCAAGCTGGGCCTGGCCCAGCTCTCCGAACTGATCCCGCCCGACCATCCGGACCTGAAGTTCCGCGCGTTCCAGCCGCGCTTCCCCGAGCGCATCCGCGACCACGGCGGCGACTGCTTCGCCGCCATCCGCGAGAAGGACATCCTGGTCCACCACCCGTTCGAGAGCTTCGACGTCGTGGTCCAGTTCCTGCGCCAGGCCGCCACCGACCCCAACGTCCTGGCGATCAAGCAGACCCTCTACCGCACCTCCAAGGACAGCCCGATCGTCGCCGCCCTGATCGAGGCGGCCGAGAACGGCAAGAACGTCGTCGCCCTGGTGGAGATCAAGGCCCGCTTCGACGAGGAAGCGAACCTGAAGTGGGCGCGCGACCTGGAGCGCGCCGGGGTGCACGTCGTGTTCGGCTTCGTGGAGTACAAGACCCACGCCAAGCTGTCCCTGGTGGTGCGCCGCGAGGGCGAGGGCCTGCGCACCTACTGCCACTACGGCACCGGCAACTACCACTCGGTCACGGCCAAGATCTACACCGACCTGTCGCTGTTCACGACCGACCCGGCCATGGGCCGCGACAGCGGGCGGGTCTTCAACTACATCACCGGCTACGCCCAGCCCGAGAAACTCGAGAAGCTCTCGATCTCGCCGATCACCATGAAGACCGACCTGATCCGCCTGATCGAGGCCGAGGCGGTCAACGCGCGCGCCGGCAAGCCTGCGGCGATCTGGGCCAAGCTGAACGCCCTCGTCGACCCGGAGGTGATCGACGCCCTCTATGCCGCCAGCCAGGCGGGCGTGCCGATCGAGCTGGTGGTGCGCGGCATCTGCTGCCTGCGCCCCGGCATCAAGGGCCTGTCCGACAACATCCGGGTCAAGAGCATCGTCGGCCGCTTCCTCGAGCACTCGCGAATCGTCGCCTTCGCCAACGGCAAGCCGATGCCCTCGACCGAGGCGCGGGTGTTCATCTCGTCGGCCGACTGGATGCCGCGCAACCTGGATCGCCGCGTCGAGGTGCTCGTCCCGGTGGAGAACCCCACCGTGCACCAGCAGGTGCTGCAGCAGATCATGGTCGCCAACCTGAACGACGAAGCTCAGAGTTGGTTTCTGGACTCGGAGGGCGCATACCGTCGCGTGTCGGGGTGGAACCGCAAGGGCGCCTTCTCGGCGCACGACTACTTCATGACCAACCCGAGCCTCTCCGGCCGGGGCCACAAGGTGAAGGACCTGCCGCGCGCGTTCGATCATGTGGGCGCAAGACGATAGAGCCGACGTGAACGACGCCGCCGTCATCGACGTCGGCTCCAACTCCGTGCGCCTTGTCCTCTACCGGCTGGAAGGCCGGGCGGTGTGGACGGTGTTCAACGAGAAGGTGCTGGCGGGCCTGGGCCGCGAGATCGCGGCGACCGGGCGACTGTCGCGCGACGGCGTGAACGCCGCGATGACCGCCCTGAAGCGGTTCAAGGCGCTGCTGGACGGCGGCGGGCCGACGCGCGTGTTCGCCGCGGCCACGGCCGCCGTGCGCGACGCCGCCGACGGCGACGCCTTCTGTCGCCGCGTGCGCGACGAGATCGGCCTGGAGCTGCGCGTGCTCTCGGGCAAGGAGGAGGCCCGCTATTCGGCGCTGGGCGTCGTCGCCGGCGCGCCCGACGCCGCCGGCCTGGTGGGCGACCTGGGCGGGGCCAGCTTGGAGCTGATCCGCCTGGCGGACGGCGAGCCGGCCGACGGCGTCACCCTGCCGCTCGGCCCCTTCGCCATGGAGGACGCCGGCCGCTTCGACGCCGACCGCACGCGCGCCGCCGCCGCCAAGATCATGGCCCCCTTCGCCGGGCGCCTGTCCAGCGACACGCTGAACGCCGTCGGCGGCGCCTGGCGCAGCCTCGCCATCCTGCACATGCGCATGCACGACTACCCGCTGGAGATCGTGCACCAGTACGAGATGAGCCGCCGCGAGGCGCTGGACGCGGCGCGCATCATCTGCCGCCAGTCCAAGAGCTCGCTGGACCGCATCGAGGGCATCTCGCGCCGGCGCCTCGACACCCTGCCCCACGCCGCCGCCGTGCTCGAGGCCCTGATCGAGACCCTGGACGTGCAGAAGGTGGTGATGTCCGCCTTCGGCCTGCGCGAGGGCCTGCTCTACGAGAGCATGTCGCGCGAGACGAGGGCCGGCGACCCCCTGGTCGAGGGCTGCGCGGCGCTGGGCGCCCGGCAGGGGGTCTCCGAGACCCTGGGCCCGGCCCTGGAAACCTGGCTGGCCGAGGCCTTCGCCACCCTGCCGCCGGTGTTCGGCGAGCGTGATCCGGTGCTGCTGGCCGCCGCCTGCCGCCTGGCGGACCTCGGCGCGCGACTGCACCCCGACCACCGCGCCGACCTGCTGTTCGAACAGGTGCTGCGCGCGCCGATCTCGGGCATGGACCACGCCGAGCGGGTGTTCCTGGCCTGCGCCGCCTTCGCCCGGCACACGGCGGCCAACGTCATCCCCGAGCAGGAGCTGGTCACGCGCCTGCTCAGCCACGACCGCTACCAGCGGGCCCGCGCCCTCGGCTCGGCGATCCGGCTCGCCTGCGACCTCTCGGGCCGCAGCCCGCACCTCCTGGCCCACTCCCGCATCGAGCTGAAGCCCGGCAGCGTCATCGTGCGGGCCTCGGAGGCCTGGGCCGGCGTGCTGCTGGGCGAGCAGACCGCCAAGCGCGGCGCCACGCTGGCGGGCCTGCTGGACCGCGAACTCAAACTCCGCTCCACCCCCGAAGCCCAGATCCGCAAGGCCACCGCGGCGGCGTAGCCCCGTCGACGTGGGGCGCCCTCGCGCCTGGAAACGCCAGAGGCCGCGAGGGCGGCGAGGCGGAAATTGGGAACCACGAACCACACGAACCACACGAACGTGCGCTCAATTCCCCCGGAGCTCGCGCAAGCGAGGGACCCACCCACGAGGGAGAGCGAAAGGTCGCGCTGGCGATCGAGGCCACCCCCAGCGCGTTCGTGTGGTTCGTGGTCAAAAGGATGCGGCATCGATCGCCTCTCCCACCACGCCGGACTAGCGCTGGCGCGCTTGCCCGCACGAAGGGGCTCAGGCGGTCTTCTGGGCCCGGCGGACCGGGACCACGCGCACGCGGGCGCCGTCGAGGACGAGGGCCAGTTCGCCGCGCTTGAGCTTCAGGGCGTCCTCGCCGAAGGCCTCGCGCCGCCAGCCGTGCAGGGCGGCGATGTCGGCCTTGTCGTCGTTGGCGATCCTCTCGAGGTCGGCGACCGTGGCGATCAGCTTGGAGGCGACGCCGGCATCTTCGGCCCTCGCCTTCAGCAGCACCTTCAGCAGCTCGACGATGGCGCCGGCCGCCGGCGACGAAGGCGCATGGTTGCGCTCGATGACCGGAGCGTAGCCCTCGGGGTCCTTCAGCGCCGTGCGGATCGCCTCGATCAGCTCCGGCCCGAACTTCGAACCGCCGAAGCCCTTGGGCACCGAGCGCAGGCGATTGAAGCCCTCGACGTCGGTCGGCGTCTGGGTGGCCAGTTCGTCGATCGCCTCGTCCTTCAGGATGCGACCGCGCGGCTGGTCGCGGGTCTGGGCGGTGCGCTCTCGCCAGGCCGCCACGGCGCGGAACACCGCCAGGTACTTGGCCGTGTGCCGGCGAGGCCGCAGCCGCTTCCAGGCGTTCTCCGGGTCCACGTCGTAGAGCTCCGGGTCGGCCATGGCCTCCATTTCCTCGGTGACCCAGGCCAGCCGCCCGGCCTTCTCCAGCCGCGAACGCAGCATCGGATAGAGGCGGGCGAGGTGGGTCACGTCGGCGACGGCGTAGGTGAGCTGGGCCTCGGTCAGGGGGCGCCTGGCCCAGTCAGTGAAGCGACTGCTCTTGTCGAGCTCGATCTTCAGCATCTGCCGGACCAGGGCGTCGTAGGCGATCTGCTCGCCGAAGCCCGCCGCCATGCCGGCGATCTGGGTGTCGAACAGAGGCCGGGGCATGGCGTCGAGATTGTTGAAGATCTCCACGTCCTGGCGTGCGGCGTGGAACACCTTCTCGATCGTCTCGTCGCGCAGGACCTCGAGGAACGGCTCCAGGTCGATGTCGGCGGCGAGCGGGTCGATCACGGCTTCGTCGGTGGGCGTCGCCGCCTGGATCAGGCACAGCTTCGGCCAGTAGGTCGTCTCGCGCATGAACTCGGTGTCGACGGCGACGAACGGCTGGCCCTTGATCCTGTCGCAAAACGCCGCAAGTTCGGCGGTGGTGGTAATCGGCGTCATCGGCTAGCTATAGCCCCGCGCGTGACCGAGTCTGCAAGGGCGAAGGGCTGCGACATCATCATTTCCCTCAACTCCAGCCGGAACGACGCTAGATGAGCGAGCGCAGCAACGGTCTCACCTATGCTCAGGCCGGCGTGGACATCGACG
>DASZQQ010000252.1:0-3297 GCA_035549595.1 Caulobacteraceae bacterium | reverse complement strand
CCCTCGATCGAGGACAAGGTGGTGCGCTTCGCCGACCGGTCGAGCCACCAGATCTTCCTGGAGCCGGAGGGGCTGGACGACGACACCGTCTATCCCAACGGCGTCTCGACCTCGGTCTCGGCCGAGACCCAGGACCTGTTCCTGCGAACCATCCCCGGGCTGGAAGAGGTGGTGGTGCGCCGCCACGGCTACGCCATCGAATACGACTACGTCGACCCGCGCGAACTCGACGCCGGCCTGCAGGTCAAGCGCCTGCCGGGTCTCTATCTCGCCGGCCAGATCAACGGCACCACCGGCTACGAGGAGGCGGGCGCGCAGGGCCTGGTCGCCGGCATGAACGCCGCCCGCGCAGCCTCGGGGGCCGAGGCGGCGAGCTTCGCCCGCGACGAGGCCTACATCGGCGTGCTGGTCGACGACCTCGTCACCCGCGGCGTCACCGAGCCCTACCGCATGTTCACCAGCCGGGCCGAGTACCGTCTTCGGCTGCGCGCCGACAACGCCGACCAGCGCCTGACCGCGCGCGGCGTCGCCCTCGGGGTCGTGGGGTCGGCCCGCGCCCGCGCCTTTGCCGCCAAGGCCGCCGCCGTCGAGGCGGCGATGGCCGAGGCCTCCGCCCTGTCGCTGACCCCGGCCGAGGCTGCCCGCGCCGGTTTCAAGGTCAACGCCGACGGCCAGCGCCGCAGCCTGATCCAGCTCCTGGCCTACCGCGACATCGGCTTTGCCGACCTGGCGCGCGTCTGGCCGCAGATCGGCGCCTGGCCCGAGGTCGCGCGCGAGCAGGTCGAGATCGCGGCCGCCTACCACGGCTACCTCGACCGCCAGGACGCGGACGTCGAGCTGTTCCGCCGCGACGAGGCCCTGGCCCTCCCCGCCGACCTCGACTACGCGAGCCTGGGCGGCCTCTCCAACGAGGTGCGCGAGAAGCTGGCCGCCGTGCGCCCGGCGACCCTCGGCCAGGCCGCGCGCATCGAAGGCGTCACGCCTGGCGCCCTCACCGCCCTGCTGGCCCATGTCCGCCGCGCCCGCGCTGCTTGAGGCCGCCGACATGGGGCCGGCGCAGTTCGCGGCCCTGGCCGGGGCCGAAGACGAGCAAGTGGCTGATCTTGCACGGTTTTTGGAGATCTTGCGGGACTGGAACGCACGCATGAACCTGGTCGGCGCCTCGACCCTGGACGCCTTCTGGTCGCGCCACGCCTGGGATAGCGCCCAGCTGCTGCGCCTGGCGCCGGACGCCCTCACCTGGGCCGACCTGGGCGCCGGGGCGGGCTTTCCGGGCGTGGTCCTCGCCATCCTGCTGAAGGGCCGCGAGGAGGCGATGGTCCACCTCGTCGAGAGCATGGCCAAGCGCTGCCGGTTCCTGACCGAGACTGCGGGCGCCCTCGCCCTCCCCGCCCGCGTGCACAACGCCCGCGCCGAGGACCTGAAGCTGAAGGTCGACGTGGTCACGGCGCGCGCGGTGGCCCCGCTGACGCGCCTGCTCGGCTTCGCCCAGCCCTACATCGCCCGCGGCGCGACCGGCCTCTTCCTGAAAGGCCAGGACGCCGACGCCGAGATCGCCGAAGCGCGGCAAATGTGGCGGTTCGAGGTCGACGTGCTGCCGAGCCTGAGCGATCCTAGGGGACGCATCCTGCGCATCGAGAGGCTGGCCCGTGCCTGATCCATCGCCGAAGCCGGCCAGACCCCTTCGCGTCCTGGCGATCGCCAACCAGAAGGGCGGCGTCGGCAAGACCACCACGGCCATCAACATCGGCGCGGCCCTGGCGGCCGTCGGCGAGAAGGTGCTGCTGATCGATTCCGACCCCCAGGGCAACGCCTCGACGGGCCTGGGCGTGCCGCGGCACATGCGCTCCAAGACCCTCTACGACGTGCTCATGGACGGGACGCCGATCGCCGAGGCGGCGGTGCGCACCGAGCTGCCGGGCCTCGACCTGCTGCCGTCGGAGCCGGACCTCTCCGGCGTCGAGCTGGAGCTGGGCCAGACCCCGCGGCGCTCGTTCAAGCTGAAGGACGCCATCGCCCCGCTGCGCGCCGAGCGTTCCTACGGCTATGTGCTGATCGACTGCCCGCCGTCGCTGAACCTCCTGACCGTCAACGCCATGACTGCCGCCGACGCGGTGCTGGTGCCGCTGCAGTGCGAGTTCTTCGCCCTGGAGGGCCTGACCCAGCTGATGCGAACCATCGACCTCGTCCGCGGCAGCCTCAATCCGGCGCTGCAGATCCAGGGCGTGGTGCTGACCATGTACGACCGCCGCAACAGCCTTTCGGCCCAGGTGGCCAAGGACGTGCGCCAGCACTTCGGCGACAAGGTCTACGAGACGGTGATCCCACGCAACGTGCGCGTCTCCGAGGCCCCGTCGTTCGGCAAGCCGGCGCTGATCTACGACCTGAAGTGCTCGGGCAGCCAGGGCTACCTGAAGCTGGCGCGCGAACTCTTGCAGCGCGAGCGGGCCGAGCAGGCGGCGTAGCAGACTTTTCGGAAGGACGACCTGATGGCTGAAGGCCGACGCGGACTGGGACGGGGACTCTCCGCCCTGCTGGACGAGGTGGTGGCGCCCGCCGCCACGCCGGCGGAGCCTGTGCGGCCCGCGGGCACGCTCGACCTGCCGATCGAGCTTCTGCGCCGCAACCCCGAACAGCCGCGCCGGACGTTCGTCGAGGCCGAGCTCGAAGAGCTGGCCGCCTCGATCCGCGAGAAGGGCGTGCTGCAGCCGCTCCTGGCCCGCCCGGCCCCGGGCGCGCCCGGCGAATACCAGATCGTCGCCGGCGAGCGGCGCTGGCGCGCCTCGCAGCTGGCCGGGCTGCATGCGGTGCCCGTCCTGGTGCGCGACCTCGACGACCTGGAGGTGATGGAGATCGCCCTGGTCGAGAACATCCAGCGCTCGGACCTTTCGGCGCTGGAAGAGGCCCAGGCCTACCAGGCCATGGCCGACCGCTTCGGGCGCAGCCACGAGGCGATCGGGCGGATGGTCGGCAAGAGCCGCAGCCACGTGGCCAACACCGTGCGCCTGCTGCGCCTGCCGGGGCCGGTGCTGGAGCACCTGCAGGCCGGCCGCCTGACCGCCGGCCACGCCAGGGCCCTGCTGGATGTCGCCGGCGCCGAGGGTCTGGCCGACGAGATCGTCGCCAAGGGCCTGAACGTGCGCCAGACCGAGCTTCTCGCCCGCCCCGCCGGCGAGGCCCCGCCGACGCCGGCCGCGCCGCGGAAGCCGCGCGGCAAGGACGCCGACACGCGGGCGCTGGAAGAGGACCTCGCCGACGTATTGGGCCTGGCCGTGGAAATCCGCGACGCCGGCGGCG
>DASZQQ010000251.1:0-2191 GCA_035549595.1 Caulobacteraceae bacterium | reverse complement strand
CCATGGCCTTCTGGCGCGCGAGGCGCTGCTCGCGCTCGACGTCCCAGCCGTGAGCGAACACCTGATCGTACTTCAGGATCAGGTCGCGCGGGGCCTGGTGCGGGGCGTGGCAGGCGCCGTAGGCCAGCCAGGTCAGCCATGGCCGGTCCGGCGCGTCGGCGGCGTGGTCGGCGATGAAGCGGATCGCCTGGTCGGTAAGGTCCTCGGTCAGGTGGTAGCCCTCGGCGTAGCCGGCTGGCGCCTCGATCGGCGTGTTGTCGCGCACCAGCTCGGGCGCGTACTGGTCGGTCTCGGCGTCCATGAAGCCGTAGTAGCGGTCGAAGCCGCGGCCCAGCGGCCAGCCGTCGAACGGCCCCGTCGGCCCGGTCTCGGTCAGGCTCGTCACGTGCCACTTGCCGACCATGT
Source organism: Caulobacteraceae bacterium (assembly GCA_035549595.1). Classification (GTDB taxonomy): domain Bacteria; phylum Pseudomonadota; class Alphaproteobacteria; order Caulobacterales; family Caulobacteraceae; genus Acaudatibacter. The sequence continues at coordinate 1,786 of DASZQQ010000251.1, read as the reverse complement.
AGTTGCGGTAGCCGGCCGGCCGCAGCATCTCGGCCAGGGTGCCGGCCTCCCTGGCGATCTTGCCGCGATAGCCGGGGTAGCCGGAATCGAAGTTGGCCAGGCACCCGACGCCCACCGAGTGGTGGTTGCGCCCGGTCAGCAGGGCCGCGCGCGTCGTCGAGCACATGGCCGTGGTGTGGAAGCCGGTGTAGCGCAGGCCCTGGGCGGCCAGGGCGTCGATGGTCGGAGTCGCGATCGGCGAGCCGTAGCAGCCGAAGTCGGAAAAGCCGACGTCGTCGAACAGCACCACCAGGATGTTCGGCGGCTTCTTGCCCGCGGCCTGCCGCGGCGGCCACCAGGGCGTGGATTCCGCGATCGTGCGTCCGATCTTCGGACCTTCCATGCGCTCGTCCTCCAGGGGGATAGTGACACTATACGTGCTGCTATTGGCGCGCGCCACACGCCGGGGACATGATCTCCGCCGCAGGCGCAGTTCGTGTCCCCTGTGTCCGGCTGGAGGGGACACGTTCCTGGCGGAACATGTCCCCGGATCGCATCCTTGACCCTCCGTCTTCGGGCGGCGTCTAGTCCTGGGCGAGGGAGCGCCGATGAACCAGGACGACTATCTCGAGTACGACGCCACGGGCCTGGCCGAACTCGTGCGGACGAAGGCGGTGACGCCCGGCGAGCTGCTCGACGCGGCGCTGGCGCGCACGGTGGAGGTCAATCCCAAGGTCAACGCCGTGATCCTCGACCTCGCCGACGAGGCGCGCGCGGCGGTGAAGGCCGGCCTGCCGGCGGGGCCATTCACCGGCGTGCCGTTCCTGATCAAGGACATCTCGACCCAGATGCGCGGCCACCGGACCCGGGCCGGCTCGCGGCTGCTGGCCGACATCCCGCCGGCGGAGAAGGACAGCGCCCTGGTCGCCGCCTACCGCGCCGCCGGCCTCGTCCTCTTCGGCAAGACCAACACGCCCGAGTTCGGCCTCGCGCCGGTGACCGAATCGGTCGCCTTCGGCCCCAGCCGCAACCCGTGGGACCTGACCCGCACGCCCGGCGGCTCGTCGGGCGGATCGGCGGCGGCGGTCGCCGCGGGGATCGTCCCGGCGGCCCAGGCCAGCGACGGCGGCGGCTCGATCCGCATCCCCGCCGCCTGTAGCGGCCTCGTCGGCCTGAAGCCCTCGCGCGGCCGCGTCTCCATGGCGCCGGTGGGCGAGGGCTGGGGCGGCCTCTCGGTGCTGCACGCCGTCACCCGCTCGGTGCGCGACAGCGCCGCCCTGCTCGACGTCGCCTGCCGGCCGCAGCCGGGCGACCCCTATTTTCTGCCCCCGCCCGAGCGGCCGTTCGCCGAGGAGGCCGCGCGCGACCCCGGCCGGCTCCGTATCGCCTTCCACCGTGGCGGGCTGCTGACCGGCGTTCCCGAGACCGAGGTCTCGTTCGCTGTCGACGAGGCGGCCAGCCTCTGCGCGGGTCTCGGCCACGAGGTCGAGGAGGTGGCCCTGCCGTACGAGTTCCAGCTCGCCTCGATCGCCGGCGGCGTGCTCGTCTCGACCACCATCGTCACCATCCTGGAGACCGAGGCCGAGCGGCGCGGCCGGCCGGTGGCGGAAGACGAGGTCGAGGCCCCAACCTGCGCGGCCAGCCACGGAAGAAGAAGATCATCGCCCGCAAGGGCGGCTACCACGGCGTCACCGTGGCCGCCGGCAGCCTGACCGGCATCCCGCTCTACCACCGCGCCTTCGACCTGCCGATCGAGGGCGTGATCCACGTCTCGTGCCCGCACCACTACGCCTTCGCCGAGCCCGGC
>DASZQQ010000250.1:0-1673 GCA_035549595.1 Caulobacteraceae bacterium | reverse complement strand
GGCCGCCGCGCCGGCCGTGGACGCGGCCGCCTCCGCCGCGCCGCCCCCGGCCACCGCGCCCAGCGCCTCCCAGACCGCCCTGGCGGCCAGCCACGGCGCCCAGATCACCAGCCAGATCGCCGACCAGATGGCGAAGAAGGTCGGCGGCGGCTCGACGCGCTTCGACTTCGCCCTCGACCCGGACGGCCTCGGCCGCGTGGCCGTGAAGGTGCAGATCGACGCCGCCGGCCAGCTGACGGCGCAGCTCTCCTTCGACAGCCCTGCCGCAGCTCAGGAGGCGCGCGCCCGCGCCGGCGACCTGCAGCAGGCTCTGGCCCAGGCCGGCTTCGACGTCTCGCAGGGCGGGCTCAGCTTCCAGTCCGGCGACGGCCAGAACCCGGGCCTCGCCTGGGGCCAGGACGGCCAACAGGGCCGCGGCGGCGGCCGCTTCTTCACCGGCGCGGCCGATACGGCCGCTGCTTCGGATCTTCCTCCGGCCGTTGCGACGCGGACAGCGTCCAGCGGCCTCGACATCACGATCTAGGACCTGCCCATGACGGACACATCCGGCGTCGGCGCATCGACCCAGACGACGAGTACGACGCAACAGACGATCAACTCGAGCCTGGCTTCGGTCGCCGACAACTACCAGACCTTCCTGTCGCTGCTGACCACGCAGCTGAAGAACCAGGATCCGCTGTCGCCGCTGGACACCAACCAGTTCACCCAGCAGCTGACGCAGATGACGGGCGTCGAACAGCAGCTGCTGGGCAACCAGCTGCTGCAGACCCTGGTCAACGAGCAGGCCGGCATGAGCCAGGCCGCCAACCTCATCGGCAAGGTGATCACCGCGCCGGGGAGCGGCTCGCAGCCCATCTCCGGCGTGGTCAGCGCCGTGCAGCAGGTCAACGGCGCGACGCTGCTCACCGTCGGCTCCGACCAGGTGCCGCTCAGCAGCGTCACCCAGATTTCCGCCAATCCCAACAACCCTCTCGCCGCCCTGATGGGCGGCTGATCAGACCTCCAAGGACAAGGACAAGCACATGAGCATCAACAGCGCCATGCTCGCCGGTGTGTCGGGGCTCAGCGCCAATTCGGTCGCCCTGTCGAGCATCTCCGACAACATCGCCAACGTGAACACCATCGGCTACAAGCAGCACGAGACCAGCTTCGAGAGCCTGGTCACGTCGCAGGCGCAGGGCTCGACGTTCCAGTCGGGCGGCGTCCTGGCCGTCAACCGCCAGCTGATCAGCGAACAGGGCCTGCAGACCCAGACCGGGTCCGACCTCGACCTGTCGATCTCCGGCCAGGGCTTCTTCGTCACCACCGACCACGCCACCAACGTGACGCCGGCGGACACGCGCTCGTTCACCCGCGCCGGCTCGTTCACCAAGGACGACCAGGGCTACCTGCGCAACTCGGCGGGCCTCTACCTGCAGGGCTGGCCGGTCAACACCAACGGCACCATCACCACCGACCCGTCCGACCTGACCAAGCTGCAGTCGATCAACGTCTCCCAGGTCGGCGGCGCGGCCGACCTGACCACGCAGATCGGCATCAACGCCAACCTGCAGTCGAGCCAGACCGTGTCGGCGGCGGCGACCTACCTCGCCGAGCAGTCCGCCCCGGCCGCGGCCACGGCCGCCGCAGCGCTCGGCGGCGCGACGCCGGCCTCGGTGGCGGCCGCGGCGATC
>DASZQQ010000249.1:0-5457 GCA_035549595.1 Caulobacteraceae bacterium | reverse complement strand
CCTCGACCACCAGCACGGCGCGCGCGGCGGGATCGTCGAGCAGCGGGCGGGCGAAGCGCAGCGCCGCCGCCTCGCCGCCGAACGCCAGCAGCGGATAGAGGGCAGGGCCCAGCCGGTCGAGCGCCACCGCCGCCCCGGCGTCGGCCCTCGCCAGCGCCCGGTTCGCGCGCACGCGGCTCAGCATGCCGAGCCCGGCGCCGCCGGCCGCCTCGGGCAGCTCCAGCGCCTCGAAGCCGAGCTCCGCGAACGCCGCGCGGACGTCGGCCGACACGGCCCGGGCGCCCTCCGCCGTCCTGATCTCGGGCCGCAGCCGCTCGGCGCCGAACGCCAGCAGGCTGTCGACGATCAGCCGATCGTCCTCGCTCACGCCGAAATCCATCGATCCTCCCGGAGTGTTCCTCGCGCCCACCGTAGCATCCCCTTCCCCGGCGGAGGGAAGACCATCCCTCCCGCGGCAAGCCTGGGCCCTCGCTTTCGCGAGGGAGAACGGAGGAGGGGCGTTCAGTCCACCGTGACCGTGATCGCGCGGCGGCCGTCCACCCGCTGTTCGGCGCCCGCCTCGCCGCCGAGGACGGTGAAGGCGCGGGCCTCGCCCGGTGGCAGCAGCAGGGTGGCGGTGCGGGGGCAGTCGTAGGGGCCTTCCAGGGAGACCGCCGCCTCGATCGCCTCGGCCGTGCAGGTCACGGCCAGGGTCCAGGTGGAGAAGACGCCGTCGCGCCAGGCCTCGGTGTCGCCGTCGTCCTCGTGCGCGGTCGACTCGAAGACGCCCTCATCCGGCGGCGCGAGCTGAAAGCCGCGGGCGTCGGCGCGGTGGGCGAAGCTCTGGCGGGCGAGGTTGAGCGGGATCGCGCTCCCCGCCCGCGCCAGCAGGATCGGGTCCCCGAGCGGGGCCGGCAAGGTGACGCGCCGGCCGCCGGCGTGGCGGACGCCGTCGCGCAGGTCGACCCAGTCGGCCCCCGCCGGCAGCCGGACCGGCCGCTCCGTCAGCCCCGGCTCGACCACGGGGGCCAGGAGCAGGTCGGGGCCGAGCATCCAGGCGTCGTCGTCGTCCAGGCACGCCGGGTCGTCCGGGAAGTCGAGGAAGGTCGGCCGCATCACCGGCTCGCCCTCGCGGGCGTAGCGCCAGAGCAGGGTCTCAAGGTAGGGCGCGAAGCGATAGCGCTGCCTGATCAGGTCGCGCACGAGCGGCGTCGCCTCGGGGTGCATCCAGGGCTCGTTGACCGTGCCGTCGTCGTTCCACGAGTGGATCGAGAACCTCGGCTGGAGCAGGCCGAACTCGACCCAGCGCACGAGCAGCTCCGGATCCGGCGCAGGACCCGCGAAGCCGCCGACGTCGTGGCCGGTGTTGGAGACGCCGCTCAAGGCGAGGCCGAGGCCCATGGCGAGGTTGTAGCGCAGCGTCTTCCAGGCCGTGGCGTTGTCGCCCGACCAGGTCTGGGCGTAGCGGTGCATCCCGACGGCGCCGGAGCGGGTGACAACGAACGGCCGCTGGCCGGGCGCGTGCGCGATCTGCGCCTCGCGGGAGGCGCGCATCATCGCCAGGGTCTGGGCCGGCCTGAGCTCGCGGGCCGGGCGCGGCGCGCCGAAGCCGGCGGCCATGGCCCGTGGCGAGACGATCTCGAACTCGTTGTTGTCGTTCCAGGTCGAGGCGATCCCGACCTCGAGCAGGGACGAGGTCACCTTTTCGCGCCACCAGGCGACCGCGTCGGGATTGGTGAAGTCGAGGTAGGCGCCGACCTCGTCCCAGAACTGCACCCAGGCCGGAGCGCCGTCGGCTTCGGCGATCAGCAGACCCTTTCCCTTCGCCTCCTCGAACAGCGGGTGGTCGCGCAGGAGGCAGGGCTTGATGTTGGCGACGAGGCGCACCCCGGCGTCCGCGTAGGACGCGGCGAACGCCGCCGGGTCGGGGAACTTGTCGCGGTTCCAGTGGAACACGTACCGCTTCGGCCCGATCGAGGTGTAGCCGCTGGAGAGGTGGAAGCTGTCGCAGAGGATGTCGTGCGCGGCGCAGCCCTCCAGGAAGCTGGCCATCTGCCGCTGCGCGTCCGGCGCGTCGGTGTAGCTCATGGTCGAGCCCGAATAGCCGAGCGCCCAGCGGGGCATCAGGGTTGGCGTTCCGGTCAGCCAGGTGAACCGGCGCACGACGTCGGCGACGGTCGGGCCGGCGATCAGCCAGTAGTCGAGGTCGCCGGCCTCGGCGGCGAAGCTGCGGTAGAGGCCGTGGTAGTTGTCGCGCTCGGCCCCGAAGTCGAACGTGCAGTCGGCCAGGGTGTCGTAGAAGAGGCCGAAGGCGCCGCCCTCGCCGAGGGTGACGTAGAACGGGATCGACTTGTAGAGCGGATCGCTGGTCTGCGCGTCGTAGCCCATGGCGTCGAGGTTGGAGAGGCGGAAGCGCCGCCCGGCCCGGTCCATCGGCCCGCTGCGCTCGCCAAGCCCGAAGTAGCGCTCGCCCGGCCGGCGGGCGAGGTAGTGGCGGGGCGTCCCGTCCCACCAGCCGAAGTCGTAGGCCTGGGTCGGGCGGTCCTTCGCGATCGGATGGAAGGCGCCGTCCTCGCCGCGCTGGCGCCAGGCGCAGCGGAAGCCGGCAAGGCGGATGGCCAGGTGCAGCCGCCGGGTCTCGAGGCGCAGCTCGCCCGCTTCCTCGACGAGGTCGAAATCCGGCGGCTCGAAGCCCGAGAGGTCGAACCGATCGCGGCCCTCGAACGGGACGTCGTTCTGGCCAGGGGCGATGGCCCAGGTCGCAGGCCCGGTCAGCCGCCCTTCCGGCAGCACCAGAACGCGGACGATGTCCTCGGCGAGAACGAAGACGTGCGCGGTCGCCGCCGTGTCGGAGACGAGGTCGATGCGCGCGCCCTCGCGTCCGGCCAGGCGGAAGACCGGCGGCTCGGCCAGGGTCGGACGGCGCTCAGGCATGCGCGCACACGCCGTTCGGGGCTCCTAGTCCTTGGCGCGCTCCACGTAGGAGCCGTCCTCGGTCATGACGACGATGCGGGTGCCGACGGAGATGTAGGGCGGCACCATGGTCTTGACGCCGTTGTTCAGCATCGCCGGCTTGTACGACGACGAGGCGGTCTGGCCCTTCACGGTCGGCTCGGTGTCGACCACCTCGAGCGTCACGCGCTGGGGCAGTTCCAGGGCGATCGGCACGCCGTTGTGCGTCGACAGCATCACCGTCATGCCGTCCTGCAGGTAGGGGGCCATGTCGCCGACGATGTCGGCCGGCGCCACCACCTGGTCGTAGTTGGCCGGGTCCATGAAGTGGTAGCCCTCGGCGTCCTGGTACAGGAAGGTGTGGTCGCGTTCGTCGACGAAGGCGCGCTCGACCTGCTCGGTGGTGCGGTAGCGCTCGGACACCTTCACCCCGTCGGAGATGCGGCGCATGTCGAGCTGGGTCACCGGCGTGCCCTTGCCGGGGTGGATGTTCTGGGCGGTCAGGACGACGTAGAGCTTGCCGTCGAGATCGACGACGTTGCCCTTGCGAAGCGAGCTGGCGATCACTCTCACCTTGGCGGAATCCTCTCGGGCGGCGCCGGCGAGGCGCGGATGGGTCGAAGTTGGCGCGTCCCCTATCGCGAACGGGGCCGAATCGCTAGTGCAACCGTCTGAAGCCGGAGCGACCTCGTGCCGCCCTCCCCGCCCGCGATCCCCTGGTGGCGCCCCGACCGCCATGCCGCCCGCCGCCCTTTCCTCGTGGCGCGGAACCGGATCACGGCGTGTGTGCGGGCGTGGTTCGACGCCGAGGGCTTCACCGAGGTCGAGGCGGCGTACCTGCAGGTCTCCCCTGGCAACGAGGCGCACCTGCACGCCTTCGCCACCGACGCGCTCTCGCCCTCAGGGGAGGCGAGGCGGCTCTACCTGCACACCTCGCCGGAGTTCGCCTGCAAGTCGCTGCTGGCGGCCGGCGAGACGCGGATCTTCGATTTCGCCCGGGTGTGGCGCAACCGCGAGCGCGGGCCGCTGCACCATCCCGAGTTCACGATGCTGGAGTGGTATCGCGCCGACGAGCCCTACGAGACGCTGATGGACGACTGCGCGGCGCTGCTGCGGCTGGCGGCCGAGGCGGCCGGCGCGGCGAGCCTGGCCTGGCGCGGCGAGGCCTGCGATCCCTTCGCCGAGCCCGAGCGCGTGACCCTGGCCGAGGCCTTCGACCGTTTCGCCGGGATCGACCTGCTGGCCACCGTGGCGGCGGACGGAACCACCGACCGCGACGCCCTGGCCGCGGCCGCGCGCGCCATCGGCGAGCGCGTCGCCGCCGACGACACCTGGGCCGACGTCTTCAGCCGCGTCCTGGTCTCGCGCATCGAGCCGAACCTGGGTTTCGGGCGGCCGACGATCCTCTGCGAATACCCGGTGTCGGAAGCGGCCCTGGCGCGGCCGAAGCCGGCCGACCCGCGCGTAGCCGAGCGCTTCGAGCTCTATGCCTGCGGCGTCGAGCTGGCCAACGCCTTCGGCGAACTCACCGATCCCGCCGAGCAGCGGCGGCGGTTCGAGGCGGAGATGGACGAGAAGTCTCGCGTCTACGGCGAGCGCTATCCGATCGACGAGGACTTCCTGGCCGCCCTGGGCTCGATGCCGCCGGCCAGCGGCTCTGCGCTCGGCTTCGACCGCCTGGTGATGCTGGCGACCGGCGCGAGCCACATCGAGCAGGTCCTCTGGACGCCTGTTCCGGACACGGTTTCGGGGACTTGATCCCTGCCGCGGGCGGGTGGAGTGCACCCCTGCCCTCTGGAGGGGACACGTTCCTGGCGTAACATGTCCCCGACCGGCGCCGTTTGCGCGGCGGAACGCTGAGGTCCATATCCCGCGCCGCATGACCGCCGTTCCCAAGTTCCGCGCGCCCGCGCTGCGTTCGGCCGCCGCCCTCGCCGGGGCCGGGCTCGTCGACCCCGCCCGCGTCGCCGCCCTGGAGGCGGTCGCGGCGCGCTATGCCGTGGCGGTGACGCCGGACATGGCCGGGCTGATCGATCCCACCGATCCGGCCGACCCGATCGCGCGCCAGTTCGTGCCGGACGAGGCCGAACTCGCGGCCTCGCCCGACGACGTGGCCGATCCGGTCGGCGACGAGGCCAGGGCGGCCGCCCCGGGGATCGTGCACCGCTATCCGGACCGGGTGCTGCTGAAGGTCACCCACACCTGCGCCGTCTACTGCCGCTTCTGCTTCCGGCGCGAGGTGGTCGGGCCCGAGGGCGCCGGCACGATGACCGCCGCCGAGCTCGACGCGGCCATGGCCTACGTCGCCGCCCGGCCGCAGATCTGGGAGGTGATCGTCACCGGCGGCGACCCGCTGGTGCTGTCGCCGCGCCGGCTCCGGGAGGCCATGCAGCGCCTCGCCGCCATCGACCACGTCAGGATCGTGCGCCTGCACACCCGCCTGCCCGTGGCCGACCCGGCCGCCATCACCCCCGAGCTGCTCGCCGCCCTCGCCTGTCCCGGCAAGGCCGTCTACGTCGCCCTGCA
>DASZQQ010000248.1:0-14142 GCA_035549595.1 Caulobacteraceae bacterium | reverse complement strand
GCCGAGGCGCGGGCCGCCGAGCGGGCGGCCGAGGCGGGCGTCGACGAGGCCCGGGCCAAGGTGCGGGATGCGGTCGTCGGCGCCTGGCAGGACCTGGCCGTCGCGCACAGCCTGTCCGCCGCCGCCGAAGACCAGTCCAAGGCCGCCGCCGAGGCCCTCTACAGCGTGCGCCAGGAGGTCCGGGTGGGCCAGAAGCCGACCCTCGACCTGCTGAACGCCGAGCGCGAGTCCCTGGCCGCCGAGAGCGGCCTCGTCGCCGCGCGAGGCGGCGAGGTGGCCGCCGCCTACCGCCTGAACGCCCTGTTGCGCGGCGAGTAACGGGGTTCGGTCCTGACCTAGGGCGATCTTGAATCGACAGCGCAGGCGCCCCTACTCGCAAGGCCAAGACATCGCCCCGAGGGAAGGACCCGCCATGAAAGTCGCCGCCGTCAAAGCTCCCGCCGGGCTCGGCAACATCGTCATCGAGGAGCGCGCCAAGCCGGCGCCGAAGGCGGGTGAGATCCTGGTGCGGGTGCGCGCCAGCTCGCTGAACTTCCACGACTTCGCCGTCGTCGGCGGTCTGATCCCGGCGGCCGACGGGCGAATCCCGATGTCGGACGGCGCCGGCGAGGTCGAGGCGGTGGGCGAGGGCGTGACCGCCTTCAAGCCGGGCGACCAGGTGCTGTCGCTGTTCTTCCCCAACTGGGTCGCCGGCGATCCGGCGCTGGACCGCCTGACCGGCGTGCCCGGCGATCACGCCGACGGCTTCGCGGCCGAGTACGTCGCCATGCCGGCCAGCGCCTTCACGCGCCTGCCCAAGGGCTGGAGCTTCGCCGAGGCGGCCACCCTGCCGTGCGCGGCCCTGACCGCCTGGCGCGCCTTGATGGTCGAGGCCAGGATCAAGCCCGGCGACGTGGTCCTGACCCAGGGCACCGGCGGGGTCTCGATCTTCGCCCTGCAGCTGGCCAAGGCGGCCGGGGCGACCGTGATCTCGACCTCGTCCTCGGCCGAGAAGCTCGAACGCCTGAAGGCCCTCGGGGCCGATCACCTGATCAACTACAAGGAGACGCCCGCCTGGGGCCAGGCCGCCGCCGAGCTGACCGGCGGCCGCGGCGTCGACGTGGTCGTCGAGATCGGCGGCGCCGGCACCCTGCCGCAGTCGGTGCAGGCCGCGCGCATCGGCGGCCACGTGTCCCTGATCGGCGTGCTGGCGGGCTTCGCCGGCGACGTGCCGACGGCGCTGATCATGTCCAAGAACGTGGCGGTCAAGGGCATCACCGTCGGTTCGCGGCAGGACCAGGTCGACATGATCGCGGCCATCGAGGCGACGGGGATCCGGCCGGTGATCGATTCCACCTTCCCGCTCGACCAGATCGCCGCAGCCTTCGGCCATCAGGTCTCGCAGAAGCACTTCGGCAAGATCTGCCTTTCGGTCTGAGGGCGCGGCCGCGGCCCCACCCGGCCGCCGGGCATGGACAACCGTGGGCTGTCGTGTGAGCCTGCTCGCCTCGGAGCCGCGCGCGGCCCAGGGAGGCGTCCATGTCCGATACCCAGCCGACGGCGCCGGTGGTCGTCATCCCGGTCTACCAGGGCGTCGACCTGCTCGACGTCGCCGGACCGATGGAGATGTTCTACTGGGCGGGCTTCGACGTCCATGTCGTCGGCGAGACGGCCGGTGACGTCGTCACCAAAGCCGGCCTGACGATCAGGGCCGCGGCCGGCTTCGCCGACGCCCCGGCGGCGGACGTGCTCTGGACGCCCGGCGGCGATCCGGCGTCGCTGCTGGGGCTGATGGCCGCCGACTGCCTGACCTATCTGCAGTTTCTCGTCGACCGGAGCCAGGGCGCGACCTTGGTCGCCTCGGTCTGCGAGGGCGCGCTGCTGCTGGCCGCCGCCGGCCTCTTGGACGGCTACAGGGCCACCACCCACTGGGCCTTCATCCCCTGCCTGCGCACGCGCTTTCCCAAGGTCAAGCTGGCGCCCGGCTACCCGCGGTTCTGGCTGGACGGCAACCGCCTGACCGGCGGCGGCATCTCCTCCGGCCTCGACGAGGCGCTCGAGGTGATCCGCCTCCTCAAGGGCGACGACGCGGCCAGGGACGTGCAGCAGACGACCCAGTACTACCCGCGCCCGCCGGTCATGAGCACGATCCCCGACCCCGACGGTTGTCCGCTGGACGGGGTCACGCCCACCCCCTGCGCGGCCCTGAAGCCGACCGTCTGAGGTCCGGTCCGCCCGCGCCTACTCGGGGCAGTTCTGCTGGATCCAGCAGCCGAAGGTCTGGACCCAGGCCTGCGACCAGGGCTTCTCGCCCGATCCCGGCGGCGGCATGGAGCCGGTCGAGACGCGGCCGTAGATCTGCACGGCGTTGATCATCACGTCCTGGTAGCTGCTCAGGTCGATGCCCTTGGTCTTCATGTGGGCGATGTCGGTGGCCGTGAACATCTGCTTGATGTCCTTGGTCCAGGTCACCGAGGTCGGGCAGGACATGGCCTCGAAGAACTTGTGGTCGTGGGTCATGGGTTCGCCTTTGCGAGAGGGGCGGATCGAGGGTCGTCAGCGTTTCAGCGAGCGGTTGTGCGCCTGGGCGCGCGCGGCGAGGCTGGTCATCTCCAGGGTCGGCGACTCCGGCTGCGAGACCGTCCCGCGCGCCAGGATGACGCTGAAGTCGCCGGCCTGGCCGCCCGGGTTCTGGCCCTGGCTGCCGTGGCAGCCCATGCAGCCGCCCATGTTGTAGAACTGGCCGCCGTAATAGCTGTTCTTGTGCGGCGTGCCGTCGGCGTTCCAGTCGGTGCTGATGTTCGGCGACAGGCCGCCGCTGAACATCTGCAGGGCGCGGTTCGTCTCGACGACGATGTTGGCCTGGTAGTAGCTCGACGGGGCCGGGTTGCGGGCCGTGAACGGCGGCTTGGCCGTATAGGGCGAGCCGTTCGGCCGGCCGGGGTCGGGGATCTTGTCGTACGGATAGTACTGGACGTTGACCAGCTTGTAGTAGAGCCACGGCGCCGAGGCGACGCCCTTCGACTTCAGGTAGGCGGCGATGGCCTGGTGGGCCGCCGCATTGGCCTGGACCACGTACTGCGGGATGGGGTTGTCGCGCCGGTTGACGCAGATGTTCCCCTGGTCCGGCGCGTTGTTCGGCGGCGGGATCAGGTTGCGGTAGTAGAGCCGGCTGCCCGGCGTGCCGCAGTAGGCGGCGGGGGCCGGCTTGCAGGTCGCCGGATCGTTGGTCAGCACGACCTGGCCCAGCGCACTGGTCACTTCGCCGCCCGCCGGCGGCGGCGTCTTCGGCGGCTGCGGGTCCACCAGGCAGACCTGCGGCGTGGTCGCGGTCGCCGGCGCGGGCGTGCTTTCACGGCCGTCGACGTCTTCGATCGGCGCGCCTGCCTGGCTGAGCAGATTGTCCGCCTGTTCGAAGGTCGCGTAGATGAAGTAGGGCGCCGAGGGCGTCTTCTGGATGATGTGCAGGGCGACGAGGCCCCAGACCGCGTCGGTCCAGCACTTCTGGAAGCCGCCGGCCTGCGCCTCGTAGAAGCGCACCGTCTGGGTGTGGAAGCGGCCCGAGGCCTTCTCCGCCGCGGTCAGCGGCCGCCAGCCGGCCTTCACCTCGATCGTGCCGTAGGGAAGGCTGACCATGTCCTTCGAGCCCGCCGGCGGGCTCGCCTTGTGGGCGCTCAGGTAGGTCTTGGTGGCGGCGACGACGCTCGCGGGGATGGTCGCCCACCACAGCTTGGACGGATCGCTCGGGTCGCTGGCGCCGGCCACGTAGGCGTAGTGGGTGCGGTTGGCCTTGGCCAGGAAGCGGACGAGCTGAGGCGCGCTGTTGCCGGGCGAGTCCCCGGTCCCGACCACGCCGGCGTACATGTTGTCGAGGGTGATCTGGTCGGTCTCGTCGAGGTTGACCCAGGGCGTCGGGTCGTTGGCCTGCTGCGGGTCGCAGGACGGGATCGCCGAGCTGTAGTTGTAGACGGGCAGGGCGTCGTAGCCGAACGACTTGTCCCCCGGCGGTCCGGGGTAGCCGGGCGGCGCCACGACCTTGAACGGGTTCACGTTGCCCGGGAAGATCTCGACCTTGCCGCGGAAGGTCTCCCAGACGAGGGGGCCGGCGTAGCCGGGGGCGCCGAAGCCCAGGGTCGTCGAGGGCGTGTCCCTCTGGCCGGGCTGGCCCTGCTGCGGGCCCGCCGGCCAGTTGAGGGCGATGAACTCCTGCCAGGCGAAGTCCGCGGCCTGGTCCGGCGTGGCGTTGGGCGCGCCGCCGGTCTGGCCGGCGGCCGGCGGGTTCAGCTCCCCAGGCACGGCGGGGGAGACGACGATCGCCGGTGCGACCGCCAGCGTCTGGCTCCGGTTGCACGAGCCGAGCGCGAGCGCCGCCGCCGTGGCGGCCAGCGCCGCGAAAGTCCACCGCGCCCAGGTCGGCGCGCGCGAGTTCCCAAGGCGCATATCGCCCCCTCCGACGCTCCGACCGGAGCGTGTACTGGCCATCCTCGACAGCCATGGGTAGGGTAACACTACCTGTGCGGGAGCGGAAATCGAATTCGCGATGTCGTTGGGGCGAGCAGCCGTCCCGCCTCGGCCGCGTCAAGCGCTGCCGTGGCATGGCGTTTGTGGGGCGAAACGCGGCCGCTTCCGCCGCAAGAAAGCCTCACGACTCAATGACTAAGGCGCCAGGGCGTCCCTGGCGGGCGCTCTGTCCCCTGACATTCGGACGGAGGCGCCCGTGGCCGCCCAGCTTCAACCGCGAGTCCCGGAATCCGCCGGGATTCCGCGCCCGGCCGAGGCGGACGAGGACGCTTTCCGCCTGACCGCGGCGACGCGGTCTCGACGCTGGAGATCGACATCGAGGTGCCGGAGGCGGCGCTCGCCGGGCGCTGAAGGGGGGAGGGCGACAGGCGGTCTTCCAGGTCGCCGGGACGCCGTCAGAAGGGCACGTCGAGCAGGTCGGCGCCGAGCACCACGCGGCCCGCATAGAATCGCCGCACGTCCGCGGCGTATCGCTCGTAGTCTCCCTGGTTCCGGCCTCCCGGCACGAAGTGCGTCAGCACCACCGCCTTGACGCCGGCGCGGGTCGCCAGGGCGCCGAGCGCCTCTGGCGACAGATGTTCCTGCTCGAGATGGGTGATGTAGCGCTCGGCGCGCTCCGGCGGGATGCCGCCCTGTGCGGCGAGGGCCTGCATCGCTGCGCGCGCCATGCCGGGTTCCAGGATCTCCGACACCAGCAGGTCGGCGCCGTGCGCGAGTTGCGTGACCTCCTCGCTGGGACCGGTGTCGCCGGTGAAGACCACGACGCGGTCCGGCGTCTCGATCCGGTAGGCGAAGGACTGCATCGCCGGGTTGCGAAGGGCGGCCGCGGGGGCCTGCGCATAGTGCGTGTTGCGCGCGGCGATCACGCGGATCTCGTCGTCGCGATAGATCTCGCCGGGCGCGCCGACGTCGTGGGCGCGGAACAGGCGCCGCGCCTTCAGCGCCGCGTAGAAGGCGCCGGTCAGGTCGCGCTCGCCCCCGGCCGCCGCACCGAACTCGGGCCCGGTCAGTCCCTCGGCGCGGAAGACGCCATAGGGGGTGCTCAGGTAGCGCAGCGCCGCGTCGGTCATGGTCCGGGTGCCGGGCGGGCCATAGATCGACCAGGGGCCGGTGCTGGCCCAGGTGCGGCTGTAGAGCGCGTTGGCGAGAACGCCCGCCAGGCCCAGGTCGTGGTCGGGGTGGTGGTGCGTGATGAAGATCGCCCGCGTCTGTTCGGGCCGAAGCCCGGCCTCGACCATCCTGCGCACCGTCCCGGTTCCGGCGTCGATCAGGTAGAGCCGGCCGTCCACGACGAGGGCCGCGGCCGGCTGCGAGCGGTCCGGCCGCAGTGGCGGACCGCCGGCGGTGCCCAGCAGGACGACGCGCGTCCGCGCAGGCGCCTCGTCCGCGGCGCAGACGGCGCCCGGCAGGACACCTGCGAGCAGCGCGGCGAGCGCAAGGCAGAGTCTGGCGACAATCTTCGGCATCTATCGGTCTCCGTCGGTGAGGGCCGCCCCCGTGGCGGCGTCGCTGCCGGCGTCGCGCGCGCTCAGGGCGGCGCGCACCTCCTTGCGCAGGACCTTGCCGGCGGCGCTTCGCGGCAGCTGCGGCCAGAACGCCACCCGCTTGGGAGTCTTCACCCCGCCCAGACGGGGCCGGCAGAACGCGAGGAGGTCTTCGCCGGTCAGTTCGGCTCCGGATTTCAGTTCGACGACGGCCGTCACGGCCTCGCCCCAGTGCGGGTCCGCCACACCGACCACGGCGCAGTCGCTGACGCAGGGGTGGCCGGCCACCACCGTCTCCACCTCGGCCGGATAGACGTTGAAGCCCCCCGAGATGATCAGCTCCTTCTTGCGGTCGACGATGTGCAGGAAGCCGTCGGCGTCGACGAAGCCGATGTCGCCGGTGTGGACGAAGCCGTCCCGGATGACCTCGGCCGTTGCGACGGGGTCCTTGTAGTAGCCCGACATGGCGAGATCGCTCTGGACGCAGATCTCGCCGGCCTCGCCGACGGGCGTCCGCCGTCCGTCGTCCGACCTGATGACGACGGTGGTTCCGAGCGTCGGCCGCCCGCACGCGGAAAGCCGCGCGTCGCCGGCGATCCGGCCGTCCAGGAAATGATCGGCCGGGCGCATCAGGGTGATGAAGGTGTGACACTCGGTCTGGCCGTAGCTCTGGGTCATGACCGGGCCGAACACGTCGAGCGCCTGCCGTAGCCGTTCGACGGACATCGGCGCGGCGCCATAGAGGAAGTGGCGCAGGCTGGAATAGTCGCGGCCGGCGACATCCGGCAGGTCGAGGAGCCGATAGATGGCGGTCGGCGGCAGAAAGGCGGTGGTCACCCGCTCCTCGCCGATCAGATCCAGGAACCGGGGCAGGTCGGGCTGGGCCATGAGGACGATCGTTCCGCCCTGAGCGACGGCAGGCATCGCCAGCATCCCCGCGGCGTGCGTGAGAGGCGTAGCGGCCAGGAGTACGGGCGCCGCGTCCGGCAGCTCGGCCAGGTATTTCTCGACGAAGGCGATCACCGCCCCGTGGCTGATGAGGACGCCCTTGGGTTCGCCGGTCGTGCCGCCCGTCTGGCCGACGAAGGCGGTGTCCGAAAGGCGCGGCAGGGGCAGCTCGGCCGCCGGATCGGCGTCCGCGACCAGATCCTGCAGGCGCATCGAGGCCGTCTCGCCGGCGTCGAGTCGCACGAAGAGGGCGATCTTCGAGGAGCGGCTTCGAAGGTCCTGGACCAGCGGCTCGAACGCCCCATGGTAGAACAGCACGCGCACATCGAGCAGGTCGAGCGCCGCCTCGGTGGCGGCCGGCGCGTTGCGCGGATTGGCCGGCACGTACGACAGGCCGGCGCCCAGGATGCCGAACGAGGCGATGAAGGCGTTCGGCTCGTTGGGGCTCAGCACGGCGGCATGGTCGCCCCGCCCGAAGCCGCGTCCTGCGAGCGCAGCGGCGATCTTCCGGGCCAGGGCGAGCGCGTCCGGATAGCCGATCTCGCGGCCCTCGAACCTGAGGAAGGGTCGACCGGCGCAGAGCGCGGCCCCGCGCTCCAGGAGCTGGAATACGGACATGCGGCTCACCCGATGGCGGAAAGGAGGGTCGTGCGGATCAGGTCGGCCTGTGTGCGCCGCGCCGCTGGGGACAGGCCGGCGGTCAGTCCCCCGTCCACGACCAGGTCCTGGGCGGTGACGAAGGCGGACTCGTCGCTGGCGAAGAACACGGCCGCCGAAGCGATGTCCGCGCCCCTTCCGGCGCGGCCGAGCGGCACGGCGCCCGCGAAGGCCCGGGCCAGCGCCTCGACGGCCGCGTCGCTCCGCTCGGGCGGCAGTTGCAGGGACCTCAGGAAGATCGCCGTCGGCACGGCGCCGGGGGACACCGTGTTGACGCGAATCCCGTGCTCGGCCAGCTCGAGGGCAAGGCAGCGGCTCAGGTGGCAGACCGCCGCCTTGAGGGCGCTGTAGATCGACGGAGACGAATTGGCGCGGTGGGCGGCGCTCGATCCGTTGTTCAGGATCGAGCCGCCGCCCTGGGCCATCATCACCCGGGCGACGGGCTTGGTGACCAGGACGACGCTGCCGAAGATCGCGGTCTGGGCCGCCGCCACGTCGGTCCAGGCGGTCTCGGTAATGGGAACGTCCGCGGTCGGCGGCGCGGCGTTGTCGAACAGGAAGTCGATGCGCCCGCCGAGATGGGCGAGCGCCGCGTCCACGAGCGCTTCGACCTCGCCTTCGTCGGTCACGTCGGCCCGGACGAAGCGGGCCTTCGGCCCCAGTTCGCCGGCGAGGGCGAGGCCGGGTTCGCCAGAACGGCCGCAGAAGACGACCGAGGCCCCCTCGGCCACGAACCGGCGCACCACGTCGGCGCCCATGCCGGTGGTCCCGCCGGTGATCAGGGCCGCCTTGCCCTGCAGCCGCGCGGTCACGGCCGAGCCTCCGATGCGTAGACCGACGGCAGGCCGGCGCCCGGCGTGTCCACGCGGACGGTGAAGAGGCGGCCGGAGGGGGATTTCGTGATCACCTGCCGGTCGTGGCTGTCCGAGGCAGTGATCAGCAGGGTGCGGCCGTCTTCGCCGCCGAGCATGCAGGCGGTGGCGCGGGTCGGGCCCATGTCGACCTCGTCCAGGACCTCTCCTCCCTCGGCGACGCGCAGCACACGGTGATGGCTCGCCACCCACACCGCGCCGCTGGCGTCGAGGGAGATCCCGTCGGGCATCTCGCCCGGCATTGCCGCGAACAGCGCGCGCGGCCCCAGCTTGCCGTCCTCGAGCAGCGCGAAGGCGTAGAGCCGTTCGTCCAGGGAGTCGGCGACGATGAGCCGGGCGCCGTCAGGGCCGATGGCCATGCCGTTCGGGAAGTTGACCTCGCGCGTGGCCGCCGTGGCGGTTCCGTCCGGGGCGATGCAGGCGAGCACGCTGGGCCGGGATTCCCCCTCGCCGCGGGCGTGGGCCGCGAAATCGAAATCGACGGTGGCGACGTAACAGAACCCGTCCGGACGCCGGATCATGTCGTTGAGGCCGAAGCGGGCGAGGGCCTCGGCCGAGGCGACCGCCTCGGCGCCCTTGTCCGGGTCGTCGAGGTCGATCCGCACCAGCTTGCGAGCCAGCGCCTGCACCACGAGCATGTGGCGGCTTCCCTCGAAGGCGAGACCCGACACCCAGCCGGGCGCCTGGTAGACCAGCCGGCGCTCGCCCGACGGCGAAATCTCGAACACCTGGCCGCGATCGATGTCGCTGATGAAGAAGCGTCGCCGGGCCGCGTGCCAGCGCGGGGACTCCGCAAACAGGAACCCCTCCGCCAGGAGGCTCGGCTGCAGTCTCATCGGTTTTCTCCGCGGAGCAGGGTGACGACGGCCGCCGCTTCCTCGACGCCCAGCAGGCCGCCGCTGTTTTCCTGAAGGGCGATGCGGGCGCCTTCGACCTGGCGGGCGCCCGCCTCTCCGCGCAGCTGCAAGGTCAGCTCGCAGATCTGGGCCAGGCCGGTGGCCCCGATGGGATGGCCGCGCGACTCGAGGCCTCCCGAAGGATTGACCGGGATCCGCCCGCCGATGCGCGTCGCGCCGCTGGCGGCCAGGCGTCCGCCTTCCCCCGGCGCGCAGAAGCCCATCAGTTCGGTCATCAAGAGCTCGCCGAAGGCGGTCGCGTCATGCACCTCCGCCACGTCGACGTCCTCGGGGCCGAGACCGGCGCGCGCGTAGGCTGCTCGCGCGGCCCGGCTGGCCACGTGCGCGTCGAACGCCTCGAACGGCCGCGTCGTCGCGGACGTCAACTCGCACGCCGCGACCGTCACGCGCGGCCGCTGGCCGGCGAGGCGCTTCAGGCCCGCCTCCGTGCACAGCAGCACCGCCGCGGCGCCGTCGGACAGAGGTCCGCACATGGCGACGGTGAGCGGGTAGGCCAGGGGGCGCGAGGCGAGCACCTGCTCGACGGTCATCGCCTTGCGGAAGTGGCACCGCTCGTTGTGCAGCGAGTGATCGTGGTTCTTGGACGCGACGATCGCCAGTTGCTCCCGCGTGGTCCCGAACCGCGCCATGTGTGCGCGGCAGACGGCGGCGTAGATGTCCATGAAGCGCGAGCGGCGGCCCTGGCCGGACGGGCCGTCGACGCCGGCGCCCAGTCTGACCAGTTCGGCCGGGATGTCGTCCGGTTCGGAGACGTCGGCGCCGCCCTCGAAGGCGCGCATGACGGCGGCCTGACGGGCCGGGTCCTCGAAGACCATCTTCTCGGCGCCGACGGCCAGCACGATGTAGGCGTCGCCGGACAGCAGGCGCTCGCGCGCCAGCCACAGCGCCGTCGCGCCGGAGGCGCAGGCGTTCTCGACGTTGACGACCGGAACGCCTTCGATGCCGGCGCGCCGCAGGGCGATCTGCCCGGCGATGGCCAGCTGGCCTTCTACCGGCCCTTGCATCGCGTTCGAAAAGAAGGCGGCGTGGACGTCCTGTCGTTCGGCGCCGGCGTCCCGCAGGCACAGATCGACGGCCTCGGCGGTCAAGGCGCCGACGCTCGCCTGCGGCGCAGGACCGAAGCGGGTCATCCCGATCCCGGCGACGAACACCTTCTGCATATGTGCGCTTCCTTCGCCTGCGGGACGGGCGTGTGGCCTGGACCAACGCCTGCTCTAATGCCGCTGGTAGACGGTGTGGGGACAAGTGTCAAAGGACAATTGACACTAAGCGCCAAACGAGGGAGATGTTCGCCCATGACGACCTTGTCGGAACCGACCGACGGCCCCGGACAGTCCGCGGGGCCTTTGCTCAGGATGCGCGACCTCACCCGGGAGTCGGGTCTCTCGCGACAGGCCGTCCACGCCTACATCGCGGCTGGACTGCTGCCGCAGCCCGTGTCCTCGGGCCGGAACGCCGCGCTCTACTCCGGCGCCCACCTGGAACGGCTTCGACTGATCCAGCGCCTTCAGCGCGAGCACTTCCTTTCGCTGAACGCCATCAAGGCGGTGCTCGGCGGCGAGGCGCTCGACGCGTTCACGCCCGAGCAGCGCGACCTGCTGCGCCGGGTGCGCGATCAGATTGCCGAGACCGGAGCCTTGCCGGTGTTGTCCGTGACGGCCGCCGCGGTGAACCTCGTCGATGACGACGACCTGCAGGATCTCGCAGCCGCCGGCCTCATCGACCTTGAGGGCGGGCCGGGCGACTGGCGGGTGTCGCCGGACGACCTCGCGGTCATCGAGTGTCTGGCCGCCTACCGCCGGGCGGGCGCCACACGCGCGCGAGGCTATCGCGCGGGCCATCTGCTGGAGATGGATCAGGCGATCGAGCAGATGGTCGAGCGGCTGGCGCGCCTCTACTCGGGTCTCTGGCAGGGGGCTCCGGTGGAGGAGGCCTTGGCCTTCCTTCGCGCCGTGACCCCGGTCACCGAGCGGCTCGTGCCGATCCTGATGCGCAAGAAGATTCGCGCGCTTATCGAGCGCGTCGCCGCCGGCGACGAAGCCCCGGAGGTGGCGAGGGAGGAGCCTGCCTAGGTCTTGCGGCACGCTCGCTGCTGCTTTCAGGCGGGTCGGCGGCGCCTGTCCTGAGGCGCGCCACTTTCGGACGCCGAAGGATTTCGCCACGGCCGACCTGGCGCTCGACGCCCAAAGCCCACCGCAGGGCGTCCTCGCGCCGAAGGAACGTTTCGCTTAAATAGCGCCCCATACGCCGTACCGTCCCCCGGTCGTTTGATGTCGCGGAAAAAACTTTGAGAAATCCGGAGCATAGGTTCTCCGTCGCCCCGATGATGGATTGGACCGATCGGCATTGTCGGCGGCTGCATCGGGTGCTGTCGCGGCGAGCGCGGCTCTATACCGAGATGCTGACGACCGGGGCGGTGCTGCATGGGGACCGGGCTCGGCTGATGGCGTTCGATGCGGCCGAGCATCCGGTGGCGCTGCAGCTGGGCGGCAGCGATCCGGCGGATCTGGCGGCGGCGGCCCGGATCGGCGAGGACCTGGGCTACGACGAGATCAACCTCAACGTCGGCTGTCCGTCGGACCGGGTGCAGAGCGGGCGGTTCGGGGCCTGCCTGATGCGCGAGCCCGAGCTGGTGGCCGACTGCATGGCCGCGATCGCCGCTGCGGTGCATGTGCCGGCGACGGTGAAGTGCCGGCTGGGCGTCGACGACCAGGATCCCGAAGAGGGCCTCTTCCGGCTGGTCGAGACCTGCAGCGCGGCGGGGGTGAGCCTGTTCGTGGTCCACGCCCGCAAGGCCTGGCTGAAGGGCCTGTCGCCGAAGGAGAACCGCGACATCCCGCCGCTCGACTACGGCCTCGTCTACCGGCTGAAGCGCGAGCGGCCGGACCTGACCGTGGTGCTGAACGGCGGCGTGCCGTCGCTGGAGGCGGCCGTGGAGCACCTGGGCCACGTCGACGGGGTGATGCTGGGCCGCGCGGCCTATCACGAGCCCTGGAGGCTGGGGGCCGCCGACCGGCTGGTGTTCGGCGAGGCCGAGGCGGCGGACGTCGGTCCGTTCGAGGCGGTCGAGGCCTACCGCGACTACATGGCGGGCGAACTGGCGCGCGGGACACACCTGGCGGCCATGACCC
Source organism: Caulobacteraceae bacterium (assembly GCA_035549595.1). Taxonomy (GTDB): domain Bacteria; phylum Pseudomonadota; class Alphaproteobacteria; order Caulobacterales; family Caulobacteraceae; genus Acaudatibacter. Next base: position 1,633 of record DASZQQ010000248.1, on the reverse strand, counting down.
GGCACATGCTGGGCCTCTTCCAGGGGCGGCCGGGCGCGCGCGCCTGGCGGCGCATCCTCACCGTCGAGGGGGCGAAGAAGGGGGCGGGCCTGGAGGTCGTGGACCGGGCCCTGGACGCCGTGCGCGAGGCGACGGCGAAGGTCGCCGAGGCGGCGTAGGGCGCGCGGCACGAGGCCGGGGACATGATACCGCCAGGGATCGTGTCCCCTCTTGAACAGAGACTGGCAGGAGGGGACACGAACCGGCCTGCGGCCGGATCATGTCCCCGAGCATCACACCAGCTGGCCGTGGCAGTGCTTGAACTTGCGGCCCGAGCCGCAGGGGCAGGGGGCGTTGCGGCCGGTGCGCTCGAAGCCGGCCGGCAGGGCCGAGAGCGGCAGGGCGGCGCGCTGCTCGGCGCTCATGCCGCCGGCGTCGGCCGTGGCCAGCTCCAGGGCGCGCTCGTTCTCCCCGGTGTTGGGGTCCACGTGCACCTCGGTGAAGTTCATGTGCGGCGGCGGCTCGGGCTGCTGGAGCTGGATCTCCACCGTCATCAGCCAGCGGGTCACGTTCTGGCGCAGGTCGCCGATCAGCTTCTCGAACAGCGCGAACGCCTCGGTCTTGTACTCGTTCAGCGGGTCGCGCTGCCCGTAGCCGCGAAGGCCGATGACGTTCCTCAGGTGGTCGAGGTGCATCATGTGCTCGCGCCACTGGATGTCGACCATCTGCAGCAGGAAGTTCTTCTCGATGCCGCGCATCTGCTCGGGGCCGATCAGGCGCTCGCGCTCCTCGGCCCGCTCGTTGGCGGCCTTGAGGATGCGTTCCTCGAACTCCTCGTTGGCGATGCCCTCCTCGGCCGCCCAGTCGGCGATCGGCAGATCCAGGCCGAGCGTGAACTGCACGCGTTCGTTCAGGCCCTCGATGTCCCACTGGTCGGCGTAGGCCTTGGGCGGCAGGTGGCGGGTGACGAGGTCGGCCACCGTGTCGGCCCGCATCTCGGCGATGATCTCCGAGAGGTCGGTGGCGTCCATGAACTCCTGGCGCTGCTCGAACACGGCCTTGCGCTGGTCGTTGATGACGTCGTCGTACTTCAGCAGGTTCTTGCGGATCTCGTAGTTGCGCTGCTCGACGCGCTTCTGGGCGGTGGCGATGGCGCTGTTCAGCCACTTGTGGGTGATCGCCTCGCCTTCCTGGACGCCGAAGGTGCGCATGATCGCGTCCAGCCGCTCGCCGGCGAAGATGCGCAGGAGGTCGTCCTCGCAGGAGAGGAAGAACTTCGACCGGCCCGGGTCGCCCTGGCGGCCGGTGCGGCCGCGCAGCTGGTTGTCGATGCGCCGGCTCTCGTGGCGCTCGGTGCCGAGCACGAAGAGGCCGCCCGCCGCCAGCGCCTTGGCCTTGCGGCTCTCGATCTCGGCGGCGAAGGCGTCGTGCGCCTCGTCCTCGGCCTCCTTGGTCGGCTCGACGCCCAGGCCCTGCTGCTCCTGGCGCCAGCGTGCCATCTTCATCTCGAGATTGCCGCCCAGCTGGATGTCGGTGCCGCGGCCGGCCATGTTGGTGGCGATGGTCACCGCGCCCGGCACGCCGGCGTCGGCGACGATGAACGCCTCCTGCTCGTGGTAGCGGGCGTTCAGCACGTTGTGCGGCACGCCGTTGA
>DASZQQ010000247.1:0-9941 GCA_035549595.1 Caulobacteraceae bacterium | reverse complement strand
CCAGGCGCGCCACCACGCCGGGATCGGGCGCCGCCAGGGCGTCCACCGCGAGCCCGCGCAGGACACCGTCCAGCAGGGCGGCGCCGGGGCCGACCAGTCGTCCGGCCGAGCCGTCCCAGAGTTCGGCGAGCCGCGCGGCGGCGACGTCGAGGGGCAGGATGTCGGGCGCCATCAGCGGCCGGCCCTCGGCGAACACCTGCAGGTACGCATTGCCCCGCCCGGCGTCGATCGCGGCGGCGCGGAAGCCTTCCTCGCCGGTGCTGGCCGCCAGGGCCTCAAGGCTGCCGACCCCGGCCAGGGGCCGCTCCAGCGCCAGGGCCAGCCCCTTGGCGAAGGCGAGGCCGACGCGCAGGCCGGTGAACGAGCCCGGCCCGACCGTGACGCCGATCCGGTCGAGTTCGGGAAAGCCGACCCCCGCCTCGGCCATCACCTCGGCCGCCAGCGGGGCCAGCCGCTCCTGATGTCCGCGCGCCATCGGCTCGGACGCGCGCGCGACGATCCGCCCGTCCGCAAGGACGGCGGCCGAACAGGCGGCCAGGCAGGTGTCGACGGCGAGGATCAGCACGGGGGCGTCAGATAAGGGCGATTGCGCCGCGGCGATAGGCCCGGGGACATGATCCCTGCCGCAGGCGGGGTTCGTGTCCCCCTCTCTCGTCAGGGCTCTTCGCTGAAGGGGACACGTTCCTGCGGAACATGTCCCCGGCCCGGCTACAGCGTCTGTTCGACGCGGGTCACTTCAGGGACGTAGTGGCGCAGCATGTTCTCGACGCCGGCCTTGAGCGTGGCCGAGGACGAGGGGCAGCCCGAGCAGGCGCCGCGCATGTGCAGCCAGACGACGCCGGTCGCCGGCTCGAAGCGCGAGAACAGGATGTCGCCGCCGTCCTGGGCCACGGCCGGGCGGATGCGGCTGTCGAGCAGGTCCTTGATCTCGGCGACGATCTGGGCGGCCTCGCCCTCGTAGACGTCCTCGTCGTCCATCGCCTCGGCGTCGGCCAGCACCGGTTCGCCGGCGGTGAAGTGGTCCATGATCGCGGCCAGGATCGGCGCCTTCAGGTGCGACCAGTCGCGGTCCTCGGCCTTGGTCACGGTCAGGAAGTCGACGCCGAAGAAGGCGCGCGTGACCCCGTCCACGGCGAAGAGGGCGGCGGCCAGCGGCGAGGCCGCGGCCTCGCCGGCGTCGCGGAACTCGCGCGTGCCGCTCTTCAGGAGCTCGCGGCCGGGCAGGAACTTCAGCACCGCGGGGTTGGGCGTGGCTTCGGTCTGGATGAACATGACTTGCAATCTCCGTCGCCCGTTAGATGGCGCGAGGGGCCCGCGCATGCAACTGCGGCCGATCGCTGCCCGCCTGACGGATGTCGGGCGGGCAGTTGATCAGCCCGGCCAGAAGCCGACGATCTTCTTGGTCTCGGCCAGGATCGGGCCGGCGATGGCGCGCGCCTTCTCGGCCCCCGCCGCCAGGATGCGGTCGAGCTCGGCCGGGTCGCCGACCAGGCGGCGCATCTCGGCCGACACCGGTCCCAGCTTCTGGACCAGCAGGTCGGCGAGGTCCGGCTTGAAGCTCTGGCCGAAGCCCTGGCCGCCGTACTGGCCGAGCACTTCCGCCTTGGTCTTGCCGGCGATGGCCGCATAGATGCCGACCAGGTTGTCGGCCTCGGGGCGGTCCTTCAGGCCCTCCACGTCGCCCGGCAGCGGCTCCGGATCGGTGCGCGCCTTGCGGATCTTGGCCGAGATGGCGTCGGCGTCGTCCATCAGGTTGATGCGCGAGAGGTCCGACGGGTCGGACTTCGACATCTTCACCCGCCCGTCGCGCAAGGACATGATCCGCGCCCCCGGACCCTCGATCATGCCTTCCGTCAGCGGGAAGAAGTTCGGGACCTCGAAGTCGTGGTTGAACTTGCCGGCGATGTCGCGCGTCAGCTCGATGTGCTGCTTCTGGTCCTCGCCGACCGGCACGTGCGTGGCCTTGTAGACCAGGATGTCGGCCGCCTGCAGCACCGGGTAGGTGTAGAGGCCGACGCTGGCGCGCTCCTTGTGCTTGCCGACCTTGTCCTTGAACTGGGTCATGCGGTCGAGCCAGCCGAGGCGCGCGACGCACTGGAAGATCCAGGCGAGCTCGGCGTGCTCGGGCACGGCGGACTGCGGGAACACCGCCGCGCGCTTCGGATCGACGCCGGCGGCGATGTAGGCGGCCGCGATCTCGCGCGTCTGGCGCGTCAGGGCCGCCGGGTCCTGCCATTGGGTGATCGCGTGCAGGTCGACCACGCAGTACAGGCACTCCATCTGGTCCTGCAGGGCGACGAACTTCACCAGGGCGCCGAGGTAGTTGCCCAGGTGCAGGTCGCCGCTGGGCTGCACGCCGGAAAGGACGCGCTTGGGGCCCGCATAGGGGGCCGGGGTCTGGTCGGTCATGGGATCAGGCTTCGCAATTCGAGGACATGAGGCGCGCGCGCAGGGCGCCCGCAGAACGGTTTCAGTCGGCGTCGCCGCGCCATCGCCAGCTCATGCGTCCCCGCAAAGTCATGCCGCCGCCGATACCCCCTGAACCGGTGAAGGGCAAGGCCGTACCTTGCCGAGAACAATCTCAAGCTTCATGATCTTTGGATGCGCGCTGTGGAAGAAAGAATGGTCCACGAACCACACGAACCACACGAACAATTGCTCTTCAAAGGCGAAGTCTTTCGCATTCAGGGAGCGATCTTCGAGGTGAATCGCGTGTTGGGCGCGGGCTTCCTGGAGGCGGTGTACCAGGAGTGTCTCGCCCTCGAATTCGAGGCTCGCGACATCCCATTCGCGCAAATGATGGCGCTCAGGCTGAGCTATAAGGGTCGGTTGCTTCAGTCGAAATACGTGCCGGATTTCGTGTGCTTCGGAAGCATCATTGTCGAGCTGAAGGCGCTACGAGAGCTCACTTCCGATCACAGGGCCCAGGTGCTGAACTATCTGAAGGCGTCGGACCTAAGGCTTGGTTTGCTGGTCAACTTTGGCGCGCCGGACCAGGCCCGCATCGAGCGGATCATCCGCTGACCCGTTCGTGTGGTTCGTGTGGTTCGTGGACTCTTTCACTTCTTCCTCAACTGCGCTTGAGGGCGGCTCTCAGGTCTTGGCGGGTTAGGCCGCCTGAGAGGAGGAGGAGGGCGGGGTAGACGAGGGCGGCGGCGGCGCAGACGGCGAGGATGACGATCTCCTTGGCGTGCAGCGGGCCGGCTCGGACGTGGGCGAGGGGGGCCTCGAGCAGGGGGCGCCAGTGGGCGGCGGCGACCAGCATCAGGCCCAGCGCCGTCGAGGCGGCGGCCAGGCGGGCCAGCTTCGACCACGCCCGGGCGCTGGGCGAATAGACGCCGCGCCGCGCCAGGGTCACCGACATCATCGCCACGTTCAGCCACCAGGCGATCGAGGTCGCCATGGCGATGCCGGCGACGCCGATGGCGCGGAACAGCACCACCCCGAAGATGATGTTCACCCCCACCGAGACCAGGCCGTAGACCATCGGCGTGCGGGTGTCCTGCTGGGCGAAGAAGGCCCGGCTGGTGATCTGGGCCAGGACGAAGGCCGGAACGCCCCAGCCGTACTGCTGCAGGGCCTGGGCGGTCATCAGGGCGTCCTGGTGGCCGAAGGCGCCGCGCGTGTAGAGGGCGTCGATCAGGAAGAACGGCATCGCCGTCAGCGCCGCGGCGCAGGGCAGGGCCAGGGCCATGGAGAACACGAGCGCCTGGTCCAGTGTCGCCTGGGCCTCGGCCGCGTGGCCGCCGTGGATGGCGCGCGACAGCCGGGGCAGCAGGGCCACGCCGATGGCGACGCCGATCAGCCCCTGCGGCAGCTGGTACAGCCGGTCGCAGACGGCCAGCCACGAGCGGGCGCCGTTCTGCTGCGAGACCAGGATGCCGGAGATGAAGATGTTGATCTGGCTGGCGCTGGCGGCGATGGCCCCGGGGACGGCCAGGGCGATCAGCTTGCGGATCTCCGGCGTCAGGCGCGGCCAGCGCACGTCGACCCGCGCCCCGGAGCGGCGCACGCCCCACCACAGCAGCCCCGCCTGGGACACCCCCGCCGCCAGCACCCCGGCCGAGGCGTAGTAGGCCGCCACCGTCGGCGAGGTCGCCGGCAGCACCGTCGCCAGGGTCCAGAGGTTCAGGAGGATCGGCGCCGCCGACGACAGGATGAAGCGGTTGCGCGCGTTCAGCACCCCCGACAGGTGCGCGTAGATCGCCATGCACGGCAGGTAGGGCATGGTGATCATGGTCAGGACCACGGCCAGATGCACCTTGCCCGGCGTCGCGGCGAAGCCCGGCGCGATCAGGTAGCGCATCAGCCAGGGCATGGTCAGCTCGGCCGCGACGGTGATGGCGAGTGTCGCGGCCGCCAGGGTGGCCATGGCGTCGGCGGCCAGGACGTCGGCGGTCTCCTCGCCGTCGCGCTCCAGCGAGCGGGCATAGGCCGGCACGAAGGCCGAGGCGAAGGCCCCCTCGGCGAAGATGCGCCGGAACAGGTTAGGGAAGGCGAAGGCGGCGTTGTAGGCGTCGGCGGCGATGGTGGCGCTGGCGCCCATGAAATAGGTCACCGCCAGGTCGCGCACGAAGCCCATCAGGCGGCTCACCAGGGTGAAGCCCGAGATCAGCATCGACGAGCGGATCATGCTGTGCGCGCCCGAGGCCGGCGCGGCGGCCTGCGGGGCGGGGCTCTCGGGCGAGGTCGAGTCGGCGGTCACGGTCAGGCGCTTGTGCGCCGCGCCTTTGGGCAAATCAAGGCGAGCCCCGGGGCTTCGCGCGGCCGCTTCCCGCGGGTTAAGAAGGGCCATTGCCATCGCGGCCTCGGGCCGCAGTCATTTCGATGAGGACGCCTTTTCCCTTGGACCAGCCGCTAGACGCCGCCCGCCCCGCCACCCGCCTCGAGGCCATCGGCCTCCTCACCGCCCCCGGCCAGCCCTACGAACTGGCGACCCTGACCATCCGCGGCCAGGCGCAGCGCGTGTTCGTGAACGCGCCCGCCTCCCTGCGCCAGTTGTTCGAGGACACCGCCTCCGACCTGCCGTTCTTCGTCTACGGCGACGAGCGCCTGACATTCGCGCAGGCGTGGGCCGAGGCGGCCCGCATCGCCGCGGTGCTGCGCGGCCTCGGCGTCGCCAAGGGCGATCGGGTGGCGATCTCGATGCGCAACTTCCCCGAATGGGTGCTGGCCTTCACCGCGGCCACCTCGATCGGCGCCATCGCCGTGGCCATGAACGCGCTGTGGCAGGCCGAGGAGCTGGAGTACGGCCTGAAGGACAGCGGGGCCAAGGTGCTGTTCGCCGACCAGGAGCGGCTCGACCGCCTTGCCCAGCTCGGATCGCCGCCGGAGACGAAGGTGATCTCGGTGCGCGCCAGGCCCGCGCCGGGCGCGACGCCTCTGGCCGAGCTGCTGGCCGGCGTCGGCGCCGTGGAGATGCCGCCGGCCGACATCCAGCCCGACGATCCGGCGACGATGTTCTACACCTCCGGCTCGACCGGCCACCCCAAGGGCGTGGTCTCGACCCACCGCAATGTCCTGAGCGCCCTCCTGTCCTGGGAGCTCGACGCGCAGGCAGGGATGCTGGTCTCCGGGATCACGCCGCCGGCGCCCGAGCGCCAGCCGGCGACGCTGCTGGCGGTGCCGCTGTTCCACGTCACCGGCTCGCACGCGGTCTACCTCGCGTCCTACCGCGCCCAGCGCAAGCTGGTGTCGATGTACAAGTGGGACCCCGAGGCCGCGGCCGAGCTGATCGAGCGCGAGCAGATCACCACCGTCACCGCCCCGGCCGCCATGACCGGCGACCTCGTGCGCGTGGCCAGGGAGACCCGGCGCGACCTCTCCAGCCTCGTGAGCGTCGGCGGCGGCGGCGCGCCCAGGGCGCCCGAGCAGGTGCGCCAGATCGAGGCCTCGTTCGCCAAGGCCCTGCCGGCCACCGGCTGGGGCATGACCGAGACCAACGCCATCGGCGCCGGTATCGGCGGCCTCGACTACCTGAACCGTCCCGCGAGCTCCGGCCGCTGCTCGGCGGTGCTGGAGCTGAAGGTGATCGACGAGCAGGGCCGCGACCTGCCGGCCGGCGAGCGCGGCGAGCTGCTGGTGCGCGGGACCTCGGTGTTCGGCGGCTACTGGAACCGGCCCGAGGTCAACGCCGAGGTGTTCCTGCCGGGCGGCTGGTTCCGCACCGGCGACGTCGCCTACCTCGACGACGAAGGCTTCGTGTTCATCGTCGACCGGATCAAGGACCTGATCATCCGCGGTGGCGAGAACATCGGCTGCGGCCAGGTCGAGGCGGCCCTTCTGACCCATCCGGGCGTGCGCGAGGCGGCGGTCTACGCCGTGCCCGACGAGCGGCTGGGCGAAGAGGTCGGGGCCACGGTCTACGGCGCGCCGGACCTCACCGCCGAAGCGCTGCAGGAGTACCTCGGCCAGCATCTCGCCCGCTTCGAGGTGCCCCGCTACTTCCGCTTCGCCAAGGCCCCCCTGCCCCGCACCGCCTCGGGCAAGATCCTCAAGCGCGAACTGCGCGACGAGGCGGTCAAGGCGATGGCGGAAGAATAGGATCTGTCCACGAACCACACGAACCACACGAACACATTCGGATCGCCCTCGACCTCGGCGGCTTCACGGGACCCGTTCGTGTGGTTCGTGTGGTTCGTGGACAATCCAGACAACGCTACGCCGCCACAGGCTGAGCTTTCGTGGTGCGGGGTTTGCGCGCCGGCCATTTGGTGCGGATCAGCCAGTAGAGGGTGAGGCCGAGGGCGGCGAAGACCGGCAGGGCCGGCAGCAGCGTGCCGCGCACGGCCTCGGGCAGGAACTTCTCCTGGCCGAGGAAGAAGGACGCGGTGGCGACCACCAGGGCCGTCCCCATGCGCCACAGGTGCCGGGCGAGGCGCGACGGGCCGGCAAGGCCCCGGCGCAGGATCAGGTTGAGGTCGCAGGCCGAGCCGAGGGCCGCCAGGCCCGAGATCACATAGAGGCCCATGCCCGAGGGGCCCTGGGCCGGATGGGCGCTGTGCGAGTCGATCCAGGCCCAGGTCCCGGCGGCGACGGCCGCGCCCAGCGCCAGGACGAAGGCGCCGACCTCGAAGGCGCCGATCCGGCCGGGCCGTCGCTGCACCGTCATCCAGCCGGTCAGAACCAGGTAGAAGGTGAAGAGCCCGGCCGAGGTGTTGACCACCTGGTCCTTGTCCAGGAACGGGGCGACTGCGGCGCCGACTCCGGACATGGCCAGCATGCCGACGAAGAAGCTGGTCCCGGCCACCTGGTGCAGGCGCCCGCCCTTCTTCGCCACCATGGCCACGCCGCCGGCGCCGATGCCGAGGGCGCCGCCGGCGACGTGCAGGATCAGGAGTCCGGCGGTGGCGGCCTGGAGGATCGGCGGGGCGCCGGGCGGCGGCTGGAGGATCATGGCTCGCAACTCCGGATGGGGTCGCCCGGGCAGGCGGGCGCCGTCGGTCGCGTCCTGTGGCGCGGCCAGGGTCGGGAACGAAGGTCGGCGGGTGGCGCTAGATCGGGTCGGCGCGTCGTCGCAGGCGCACGGCCAGGGCGAGGAAGACGGCGGCGGCCGCGAGGCCGAGCCAGAAATGCGGACTGGTCCAGCTCGCCGCGGCGTGCATGGCGCCGTCGTGGCCGCCTCCGAACGCTCCGGCGAACACGCCGACCAGGCGAAGGGCGATCCAGCGCCAGATCGCCGAGGTGCCGAACGCCAGCCGCTCGACGAGGCCGGCCAGCAGGGGCGGGGCGATCGCCCACAGGTAGGGCGCGCGCCGGGCCCAGCCCGAGACCAGCAGGAACCAGGCGTAGAGCGGCGCATACCAGAGCGCCATGAACGGCAGGCCGTCGAGCAGCATCGGCCACAGGCGCAGCACCGGCACGTGCGCCCACCAGGCGGCGAAACCGGCGCCGCTGGCGCCGACGACCAAGGCGCTGCCGGCGAGCATGACGACGTGCGCCGCCAGGATCACCGCCAGCTGGACCACGGGCAGCACGACCAGCGGCAGGGCCGCCTTGGCCAGCACCGCGACCGCGTCCGGGACCGGCAGCGACTTCCAGAACAGCAGGCTGCGGTCCTTGCGTTCGTTGTGCAGGGCGCCCAGGCAGTAGAAGAAGGCGATGACGAGGCCGGTGATCACCACCGCGAAGGCGACGAAGGCGTAGGGGATAGAGATCTGGTTCGCGCCGCGCCTGGCCGTGTCCGGGACGGCGGCCGCCTCGATCGCGTGCGGCAGACCGAAGGCGCCGATGAGGAAGCCGGCCACGGCGACGACGGCGATCGCCACCGGGCCGATCCAGAAGGCGCGGTTCTCCCAGAGCTCGCGCCGCACCGACCAGTAGAGCAGGCGCAGCGGCGGCAGAACGGCAGGCGTGGCGGGCGCGGCCGGCGGGGCCGCGGCGGCGGTGTCGGCGGCGCTCATGCGGCGGCTCCCTGTGCGGTGGGGGCGGCGCCGCCCATCAGGGCGACGAACAGGTCGGCCAGGCTCGGCGTCCGCACCTCGCCCAGCCCGGCCAGGCGCTCGCGCGCCACGCCGTCGAAGATGAAGAGGCCGCGGCCGAACATCTGCCGCTCCTGGATCGGCTTCAGCGCCCGCGCCTCGTCGAGGCGTTCGGGGGCGACCATGACCTCCAGGAACCGCGCGCCGACGTCGTCCATGGCCGCGTCGAGCACGATCCGGCCGCGGTCGAGGAAGACCACGTCGGTCAGGATGTGCTGGATCTCCTCGACCTGGTGGGTCGAGACCACGATCGTGCGGCTGTGGTCGAAGTAGTCGTTCAGCAGGGCGTCGTAGAAGGCCTTGCGATAGAGCAGGTCGAGGCCCAGCGTCGGCTCGTCCAGCACCAGCAGGCGCGCGTCGATCGCCATCACCAGGGCCAGGTGCAGCTGGGTTACCATGCCCTTGGAGAGCTCGCGCACCCGCGCCTTCGGCTTGATCGCCGTGCGGGCCAGGAAGCGCTCGGCCGCGGCGCGGTCGAAGCGCGGATGCACGCCGGCCATGTAGTCGAGCGCCTGTGAGACCTTCATCCAGCGCGGCATGACGGCGACGTCGGCGATGAAGGACACCTGCGCCATCAGCCGGTCGCGGGCGGTCCAGGGATCGTGGCCCAGGACCTTCAGCTCGCCGTGGTAGGGGATGAGACCGAGCACGGCCTGCAGCAGGGTGCTCTTGCCGGCCCCGTTGGGGCCGATCAGCCCCAGGATGCGGCCCTCGCCCACGGTCAGGGAGACGCCGGAGAGGGCGACGGTCTTGCCGTAAGCCTTGATCAGGCCGCGCGCTTCGATGCTCGCCATCGCGTCAGCCCTCCTGGCCCTTGGCCGGGCGGCCGAGGAGCTCGTCCGCCAGCCCCAGCCGCTCGATGGTGGCGCGGATCTGCGGCCATTGCTCGGCCAGGAACCGCTGCCGCTCGGCGGCCAGCAGCGCCTCGCGGGCGCCGTCCCGGACGAACATGCCCAGCCCCCGGCGCTTCTCGACCAGGGCCTCGCCCTCGAGCTGCTGGTAGGCCTTGAGCACGGTGAGCGGATTGACCCGCGAGTCGGTGGCCACGGTGCGCACCGACGGCAGCGGGTCGCCTTCCTTCAGGAGGCCGTCCAGGATCATCGCCACGACCCGGTCCCGGATCTGGCGGTAGATCGGCTGGCTGTCGTTCCACTCCGGCTCCATCGCTCGCCCCGATCAGCGCATCGCCTGTCCTGCGGCGGGCAGTCCCCGCCGCGGAAACCGTCCCCACGCCTCGACATGTCCATCCATCCCGGCTGAACTCCGTTCTGAGATGGTGTTATAAATGACTATAACACTAAGGCAAGGGGCGGGGACGATCGTGCGCCGGGGACATGATCCGGCCGCAGGCCGGTTCGTGTCCCCCGTCATGGAGTGCTTCGCTGGAGGGGACACGTTCCTGGCGGAACATGTCCCCGAACGTGGGTTCAGGCCCCGCGCTTCGCGGCGATGTCCGATTCC
>DASZQQ010000246.1:0-3450 GCA_035549595.1 Caulobacteraceae bacterium | reverse complement strand
GGCGGCGGCCGCGTCGAAGGCCTCGCGCGGCGCGCCGAACAGCAGGCCCTGGGCGAGGGCGACGCCGCTCGCGCCCCCTAGCGCCGCCCCGGCCCGGGCGATGATCCAACGCTTCATGTCACGTTCCTGCACTTCGGTTCGTCATGGTCGGAGTCCGGCTTCCGCCAGCCATCGTTCGGGCCCTGCCCTAGGCGTCGGCGGACCACCACCTTAAGACGACGATCTTCGACGAGGAGCCCCGCATGCGCCCGACCCCTGCCGACAAACGCGCCGCCTTCCGCGACCTGCACGCCTCGGGCTGCTTCGTGCTGCCCAACCCCTGGGACGTGGGTTCGGCGGTGATCCTGCAGAGCCTGGGCTTCAAGGCCCTGGCGTCCACCAGCGCCGGCTACGCCTGGTCCCAGGGCCGGCCGGACTACAAGATGGCGCGCGACGAGGTGCTGTCTCACCTCTCCACCCTGACCCATGCGGTCGACATCCCCGTGAACGCGGACTTCGAGAACGCCTTCGCCGACGACCCGCAGGGCGTGGCCGAGAACGTCTCCCTTGCCGTTGAAACGGGCCTGGCCGGGCTTTCCGTCGAGGACTCCACCGGCGACAAGGAAAACCCGCTCTACGACTTCACCCTGGCGGTCGAGCGCATCCGCGCCGCGCGCGAGGCGATCGACAAGACCGGGACCGGCGTGGTGCTGACGGCCAGGTCCGAGGGCTTCATCGCCGGCCGGCCGGACCTGGACGAGACCGTGCGCCGCATCCGGGCCTACGCCGAGGCCGGCGCCGACTGCCTCTACGCCCCCGGCATCCGCGAGGACGCCCAGATCACGGCCATCGTCGAGGCCGCCGGCGGCAAGCCGGTCAATGTCCTGACGCCGGGCCTGCCGGTGGCCAGGCTCGCCGGGCTCGGCGTTCGCCGCATCAGCGTCGGCGGCTCCCTCGCCCGCGTCGCGTACGCCGCCCTGATCGGCGCGGCCGAGGAGATCCTGAACGACGGCTCGTTCGCCGCCTTCGGCCGGGTACCGGCCTCGGTGGGCCTGAACGGCATCTTCGCCAAGGCGCTGGAGGCGCGCTGAGGGTCCTACACTGTCCGCTTGGTCGGCTCGGTGGCGTTCATCGCCGGGTGGATGCCGGCCAGCAGGTCGGCGTGCTCCTGCTGGCGGATGCGCTCGGAGATGTTCAGCCGGACATAGAGGTGGGCGGGGCCGTGCATCTGCACGGCCTCGTCCCAGCGGTCGCGGGCGTGCTTGAGCAGGTTCTGGGTCTCGCCCAGGCACAGGACCCTGTAGCCGTCGCCGTCCGGCGTCAGATAGGCGTAGTTGCCGCCCATCGGCGACAGCGGGCGGCCGTCGCGGATCATCATGAACCGCAGGACCTGGCCGGAAGCCCCTTTCAAATCAACCTGATCACGCACGCGACGACCCTCCCAAGGACGCGCCTCCTCGGTGGAAGCAGACCCAGGCGACAAGCGGGCCGATATCGGGCGCAACCTGGGCGAATGGCGCCGCTTCCGGGGCGGGCTAGACTGGAGGCTCGTCCCCACGCGCAGGGAGCAAGCCGATGGTCCACAAGGCCGGACGCTGGTCGCAGGAGGTGACCGAGCACAGCGCCGCGCTCGACCTGGAGCCCGGCGTCTTCACCCTGGACGACCCGAAGGCGGTCGCCCTCTCGCTGAAACGCTCGGCCGAGGCCAGCCATAGGCGCAAGTCCAGCCCCTACCACTCGGCCATGTCGATGCTGAGCTTCTACATCAACCGCGCCGGCGACGGCCTGGCGGACGACCGGCGCCGCACCTTGGAAGCCGCCAAGGACGAGCTGCGGATCGCCTTCGGCCGCGAACCGAAGGGCCGCTGAGAAGGGGGCGGATCACGCCTCCTCCGAGGTCTCCGAGGTCTGCGGGGCGCCGGCGACGACCCCCCGCCGCGCCGCCTTGGCCGCCGCGCGCTGGGCCCGGTGCTCGAGGCGCAGCTGGCGGTACTCGTGGAACTGGGCCAGCTGGTTGATCAGCAGCGCCACCTGGAACACCGCCACCACCAGGATCTTGGACGTCGCGCCCTTCGAGGCGAGGTCCCTGGAGAGGCCCGACAGGTTGTCGCCCAGCCCGAGCACGAGGCCCACGCCCAGCATCGCCATGTACGGCCGCCCGAAGTTGCGGTGCAGCCAGGCGTCCAGCACCGCGGCGATCTGCAGGAGCGAGTTGAACATGGCGGGCCCTCCGGAGAGGCCCTTTGATCGCGCCCTCGCGCGGGGCGTGCAAGCCATAGGCCGATAGTTGGACCACGAAGCACACCAAGCACACGAAGGGGCTGTGCGACGTCTTCAAAGCCGAGCCAGAGGCGAGGCAGTATCTACCCGCGGTGGTCGGCGAGGAGGCCCGGAGCCCGCAGAGGTGCGACTCTCTCTTCGCGTCCTTCGCGCCCTTCGCGGTTCGACGTGCTGCGTTCGTCACGCGCGCTGGCGCCAGAAGGTCGACCGCGAAGGGCGCGAAGGGCGCGAAGGGGTTCGTGCGACGGAGAGGAGCGCGCCATCGATCGATCGCGCTGCGCGCCGCTATCCCGACCCCTTCGTGTGCTTCGTGGTCCAAAATCGAGCGTCGCCGTTGCCCGCCCCCGCTCGAAGCATGTACGCATCGCTCCAAGGTCGGGGAGGGTGTCCATGTCGGTGAAGCTCACGCCGCAGGAGAACGTCAGCGGCGACGCGGCCGTGGCGACGCAAGGGTTCGGGCGGGTCAGCCGCGAGCAGCCGCCGGCCTTCGACCCGGGCCGCGAGCTGGAGCCCGCGGCGGCGTTCTTCGACGCGCACGGCTTCGTGGTGCTGAAGGACTGCCTGGACGCGCGCGAACTGGCGCACCTCAACGAATTCCTCGACCGCAGCCAGCGCGAGCGCCCCGACGCCTGGGGCCTCGGCGAGCGGCGCAGGCCGCACCACCGCAACCAGGGCCTGATCTATTCCCAGCCCCTGCTCGACTATCCCGAGCTCGATCCCTACACGCGACACCCGCGCTCGTTCCCGGTGGTCGAGCGCCTGCTGGGCGGCGAGGGCAGGGCCCGCTTCTCGGAGTTCAATTTCCGCGAGACGCCCGAGGGCGCCGGCGCCGGGGCGATGAACTTCCACCACGACGCCGTGGTCGAGGACCGCCTGACCCGCCAGCCCTACGGCCCGCCCGACTGGCTGTGCGCGATCCACTACCTCAGCGACGTCGCCCCCGGCACGCCGGCCTTCTGCGTGGTGCCGGACTCGCGCCGCTACCCGACCCTGAAGGCCGCCTTCGAAGGCCTGGGCGAGGCCTATCGCGAGGTCCCGCTGTACGGCCCGGCCGGGACCTGCGTGCTCTACGACACGGCCACCTACCACACCCGGCTCGACGGCGACGGCCGCCAGATGCGCCGCACCTGGCACCAGTACTACGCCCGCGGCGGCTGGCTGAAGACCGAGACCAAATACACCCGCCCGCCG
>DASZQQ010000245.1:0-9147 GCA_035549595.1 Caulobacteraceae bacterium | reverse complement strand
GCGGCCAGCCGCCACCAGACCCACTGGCGGCGCAGGGTCTCGGGCAGCCGTTCGAAGGCGGCGCGGATGGCGCGGGTGTGGAAGGGGCTGGGGCCCTGCAGCACGGCAGGGGCCTCGCGCGAGGCGACGATGAACACCCGCACCCGCGACTGCGGCAGGACGCAGGCCGCATCGATCTCCAGGGCGCCGAACCGGTAGCCCTGGGCGGCGAGGGCCTGGCAGAGGGCGGAGAAGTCCGCCCCGCCGTGGGAGGTCAAAAGGCCGCCGACGTTCTCGATGACCAGGGTGCGGGGCGCCCTGCCCTCGCCGGCCAGGGCCTCCATCAGCCGCCAGAAGCCGAAGAAGGCCGACGATCGGCCGCCCTTCAGCCCCGCCCGCGCGCCGGCCAGGCTGAAGTCCTGGCAGGGGCTGGAGGCCCAGGCGAGGTCGGCGCGGCCCGGCAGGTTCGCCGGCGCGAGGGCGAAGACGTCGCCCTGGACCAGATCCTCGCCGCCGAAGTTGTCGCGATAGGTCGCCGCCTTCAGGGCGTCGAAGTCGTTGGCGAACAGGCAGCGCCAGCCTTCGCCCAGCCCCAGCCGCGCCATGCCGCCGCCGGCGAAGAATTCGTAGAAGGTCAGGGGCGCGCGCGTCACGGGGCCCGAGCCTAAGCTGATTTGGCGCCGGACGAAGCGCCCGCTCACGCTTGACGCTCCCCGGCCCGGGGTCCAGCCTTTTCGGAGAAACAGACAGGCCAAAGGGAGGCGGCGATGGAGCGCGCCTATGATCTCGTCATCCGCGGCGGGACGGTGCACGACGGCTCGGGCGGGACGGCCCGCGAGGCGGACGTGGCGGTCAAGGCCGGGCGCATCGCGGCGGTCGGCAAGGTCGCCGGGACCGGGGCCGAGGAGATCGACGCGCGAGGCAAGCTGGTCACCCCCGGTTTCGTCGACGTCCACACCCACTACGACGGCCAGGCGACCTGGGATCAGCGCATGCAGCCCTCGTCCTGGCACGGGGTGACGACCGTGGTCATGGGCAACTGCGGCGTCGGCTTCGCCCCCTGCCGGCCCGAGGACCACGACCGCCTGGTGCGCCTGATGGAGGGCGTCGAGGACATCCCGTTCCCGGTGCTCAGCCTCGGCCTGCCGTGGAACTGGGAGAGCTATCCCGACTATCTCGACGCCCTGGCCAGGCGGCGCTTCGACGTCGACATCGGCAGCCAGCTGCCGCACGCGGCGCTGCGCGTGTTCGTGATGGGCGAGCGCGGCGCCAATCGCGAGCCGGCCACCGAGGCCGACATCAACGCCATGGCCGCGCTGGCCAGGCGCGCGGCCGAGGCCGGGGCGCTGGGCTTTTCGACCTCGCGCACCCTGAACCACCGCACCAGCGACGGCCAGCCGACGCCGACGCTGACCGCCGGCGAAGACGAACTGACCGGCATCGCCATGGGCCTGGCGGCCGCGGGCAAGGGCACGCTGCAGGTCGTGTCCGACTTCGCGGACCCCGAGGCCGAGTTCGCCATGCTGCGCCGGATCGTCGAGCGATCGGGCCGCCCGCTCGCCTTCTCCCTTCTGCAGAGCCCGATCCACCCTGGACATTATAAGGTGCTGCTCGCGGCGCTCGAGGATGCGGTGAACGCCGGCCTGCCGATGAAGGCCCAGACGGCGGCCCGGGCCGTGGGCGTGCTGCTCGGCCTGGAGCTGACGGTGAACCCGTTCTCGCAGTGGCCGGTCTACCGCGAGATCGCCAAGGCGCCCCTGGCCGAGCGCGTCGCGGCCCTGTCCGACCCGGCCTTCCGCGAGCGCCTGCTGGCCAGTCCGCCGGACATGAAGGTGCGCGGCGCCGGCGGATCGTTCGAGCGCATGTTCCTGATGGGCGACGTCCCCGACTACGAGCCGACCGCGGACGCCTCGATCGCCGCGATCGCCGCCGCGCGCGGCGCCGCGCCCGAGATCGTCGCCCTCGACCACATGCTGACGAGGGGCGGGCGCGGCATGATCTACGTGCCGTTCCTGAACTACGCCGAGGGCAACCTCGACCCGGCCTGGGCCATGCTGACCCACCGCGACACGGTGCCGGGCCTGTCGGACGGCGGCGCCCACGTGGGCATGATCTGCGACGGCAGCTTCCCGACCACCATGATCACCCACTGGACGCGCGACCGCACGCGCGGACCGAAGCTGCCGCTGGAGCAGGTGATCGCCCGGCAGACGCGGGACACGGCCCGCAGCGTCGGCCTCTACGACCGCGGCCTCGTGGTCCCCGGCTACCGAGCGGACCTGAACGTGATCGACTACGACCGGCTGAGGCTCGCCGCGCCGGAGGTGGCCTACGACCTGCCCTCGGGCGGGCGGCGGCTGATCCAGCGGGCCAGCGGCTACGTCGCCACGATCGTCGCCGGCGAGGTCACCTACCGCGACGGCGAGCCCACCGACGCCCTGCCGGGCCGCCTGCTGCGCGGCGCCCAGGTCGCCCCGGCCGCCCAGGCGGCGGAATAGTTCTCCCTCCCCCTTTGTGGGGAGGGACAGCTCGCGAAGCGAGCCGGGTGGGGGGAGTGTGGAGAGGGACAAGACGCCGGCCGGCTGGAGCCCTGGGCGCGTCGCACTTCCCCACCCTGTCGGCTTCGCCGACGGTCCCTCCCCATGAAGGGGAGGGAGAGAGCTTACTCCCCGAAGCCCTCGCCGGGGTCGGCGATCGGGGCCATGCGGATCAGGCGGCTGTCCTCGACGGCGGCGGTGCGGTGCTTCACGTGCTCGCGGTATTCCGGGTCGGTGACCATGGCCAGGAAGGCGCCGGCGCTCGGGTATTCGGCGATGAAGGCGAGGTCCCAGCGTTCGTCCGCCGGCCCGGTCAGCACCCCCTCGGGCCTGCCGGCCCAGACCTGGCGGCCGCCGACGCGGGCGAACACCGCCGCCGAGGTGCGGCCGTAGGCGCGGTAGGCCTCCAGCCCGGTCATGCCCTTGCCGTGGTTCGGGTGGCCGGCCGGATAGTCGGCCAGCGGCTTCAGCCGGATCAGGTTCAGCATGTGGATCGGCGTGTCGCGCGGCAGCGCCTTGAAGGCGTCGAACTGCGGGCGGGTGGGATCGACCGATCCCGGTGCGTCGGACATGCGTTCCTCCTTGTTCCTCGGCCTCGATGGGCGAGAGATCGGGCCTGCTTGTCCATCCGCGCCGGACCGGCGGCAAGGCCCGCGCGCCGCGGGCCGGGCCCCCGTCCTCACTCTGGGGAGGCGGGCCTGGCGGGTTTCAAGGCTGAAACGTGCGGATTCAAGCAATTCTCAACACTTGCGCCCCTAGTTCTCCGGTGACGCGAAATTCATTGTTGCCTAGTGTGTTAACGATGATATCTAAGCAGTGCTTAGTTCCGAATCGCGGGAGCGGCGGGGATACCGCTTTCGGGGGGCGAGACGGGGCGCTGTCGATCTTGAGGTACTCAGTTCCATCCCCAACAAGGAGGGCTTTCGTATGAAGCTCCGTTTCGCCGCGGGTCTCGCCGTACTGTCTGTTTTCGCCGGAACCGCCGCCTTCGCCGAAGGCACGGTCACAGCCGACCTCGCCACCGCCCAGACCGGCGTCAGCAAGGTGGTCGCCGCCAACGCCGTCTTCACCTGCGCCGCCCAGCGCTGCGTGGCCGCCGTGACGACCGACGAAACCTATTCGGTCAACGGCTGCAAGTCGCTGGCCAAGAAGGTCGGCAAGCTGACCTCCTACGCCAGTCCGAAGCACCAGATGTCGGCGGATGACCTGGCCAAGTGCAACGCCGGCATCTGAGCCGCCGACCACGACGACACCCTCCCGGAAGGCGGCCCGGCCGGGCCGCCTTTTTCCATGGCCGGGGCGCCCCAGGGTAAGCTTGGCCGGATGTGTCGGAAGGCCGCGGAACCCAGCCCCGGGCAAGGCTTTGCGGCTTGGTTGCGGCGCCGAACATCGCATGCTATCAGGCGCGCGGCTTCGGGCGAGGGGGTCCTTCGGGCCTCTCCAGCCCACGTGCTTTCTCAAGCGCATTCAAGCCTTTATGTCGGATTTGGGCGCACTGTCCGATCCGGCGCGATGGTTACACCGGGCGGATCAAAGTGGCTGACGATTCCAAGGCGACGGATGTGGGCGCGCGTTACGCGCAGGCCCTGTTCGATCTCGCCCTCGAAAACAACGAACTGGCGGCCGTCGAGGCCGACCTGAAGTCCCTGAAGGCCATGCGCGCCGACAGCGCCGACCTTCGCACCCTGATCGCCTCGCCGGCGTTTTCGGCCGAGGACAAGGCCAAGGGCCTCCTGGCGATCGCCGACAAGGCCGGCTTCGGCCCCACCACCCGCAAGTTCATCGGCCTCGTCGCGACAAACGGCCGCGCCTCGGCCCTGCCGGGCATGATCACGTCCTTCCAGAGCCTTTCGGCCGCCCACCGTGGCGTCGTCTCGGCCGAGGTGGTGACCGCCATCCCGATGACCGACGCCCAGACCAGGGGCCTGGCCGCCGCCCTGCGCGCCAGCCTCGGCAAGGACCCCGAAATCGAAACCCGCGTCGACCCCGCCATCCTCGGCGGCGTCAAGGTCCGCGTGGGCTCGCGCCTTTACGACGCTTCGCTCAAGTCGAAGCTCGATTCCCTCAAGTTCGCCCTGAAGAGAGCGTAAGACAGACATGGACATCCGCGCCGCCGAGATTTCGGCCATCCTGAAATCCCAGATCGCCAACTTCGGCATCGAGGCGGACGTCTCCGACGTCGGCCAGGTCCTGAGCGTCGGCGACGGCATCGCCCGCGTGTTCGGCCTCGACAGCGTCCAGGCCGGTGAAATGGTGGAGTTCCCCTCCGCCGGCGTGAAGGGCATGGCCCTGAACCTGGAGCGCGACAACGTCGGGGTCGTGATCTTCGGCTCGGACGCCCAGATCAGCGAAGGCGACGAAGTCCGCCGCCTCGGCGAGATCGTGGACGTCCCGGTCGGCAAGGGCCTCCTGGGCCGCGTCGTCACCCCGCTGGGCGAGCCGATCGACGGCAAGGGCCCGCTCACCGACATCGCCGAGCGCCGCCGCGTGGACGTGAAGGCCCCCGGCATCATCCCGCGCAAGAGCGTGCACGAGCCGGTGCAGACCGGCCTGAAGATCATCGACAGCCTGGTGCCGATCGGCCGCGGCCAGCGCGAGCTGATCATCGGCGACCGCCAGACCGGCAAGTCGGCGGTGGCCATCGACACCATCCTGAACCAGCGCCAGGTCAACGCGTCGGACGACGAGAAGGCCAAGCTGTACTGCGTCTACGTCGCCATCGGCCAGAAGCGCTCGACGGTGGCCCGGGTGGTGAAGACCCTCGAGGAGCGCGGCGCTCTCGACTACACCATCGTGGTGGCCGCCACCGCGTCCGACCCGGCTCCGCTGCAGTTCCTGGCGCCCTTCGCCGGCTGCGCCATGGGCGAGTGGTTCCGCGACAACGGCATGCACGCCGTCATCATCTACGACGATCTTTCCAAGCAGGCCGTCGCCTACCGCCAGATGTCGCTGCTGCTGCGCCGCCCGCCGGGCCGCGA
Source organism: Caulobacteraceae bacterium (assembly GCA_035549595.1). Taxonomy (GTDB): domain Bacteria; phylum Pseudomonadota; class Alphaproteobacteria; order Caulobacterales; family Caulobacteraceae; genus Acaudatibacter. Next base: position 3,653 of record DASZQQ010000245.1, on the reverse strand, counting down.
AGCCTATCCGGGCGACGTCTTCTACCTGCACTCGCGCCTGCTCGAGCGCGCGGCGAAGATGAACGACGACTTCGGCGCCGGCTCGCTGACGGCCCTGCCGCTGATCGAGACCCAGGCCAACGACGTGGCCGCCTACATCCCGTCGAACGTGATCTCGATCACCGACGGCCAGATCTTCCTCGAGACCGACCTGTTCTACCAGGGCATCCGCCCGGCCATGAACGTCGGCATCTCGGTGAGCCGCGTGGGCTCCTCGGCCCAGATCGGGGCCATGAAGACCGCCACCGGCACCCTGAAGAGCGACCTGGCCCAGTACCGGGAGATGGCCGCCTTCGCCAAGTTCGGCTCCGACCTCGACGTCGCCACCCAGCGCCTGCTGGCCCGCGGCGAGCGCCTGACCGAGCTCCTCAAGCAGGGCCAGTACTCGCCGCTGCAGGCCGAAGAGCAGGTGTGCGTGATCTACGCCGGCACCCGCGGCTACCTCGACAAGGTGGCGGTGGCCGACGTCGGCCGCTTCGAGACCGAACTGCTGAGCCGCCTGCACGGCCAGCACGCCGACCTGCTGGAGGCGATCCGCACCCAGAAGAAGCTCAGCGCCGAACTCGAGGGCCAGCTCAAGTCCGTGCTCGACTCCTTCGCCGCGACCTTCGCCTAAGCGGTCGCCGGAGCGCCTGAACCATGGCCACCCTGAAGGAGCTTCGCAGCCGCATCGCGAGTCTGCAGGCGACGCAGAAGATCACCAAGGCGATGCAGATGGTCGCCGCGGCGAAGCTGCGCAAAGCCCAGGACCAGGCGCAGAACGCCCGGCCCTACGCCTCGCGCATGGCTTCGGTCATCGCCAACCTGGCGGCCGGGGTCTCGGGCGAGGGCGCCCCGAAGCTGCTCGTCGGCACGGGCTCGGACCTGCGTGAGCTGGTCGTCGTCGCCACCTCCGACCGCGGCCTCGCCGGCGGCTTCAACTCCTCGATTGTCCGCGCCGCGCGCGACTACATCGCCAGCCAGATCGCCGCCGGCAAGCAGGTCCAGGTCCTGCCCGTCGGCCGCAAGGCCCGCGACCAGCTGAAGCGCTTCTACGGCGACCGTTACGTGGACACCCTGGAGGCCGGCAACAACCCCAGCCTCGACCGCGCCGAGCAGGTGGCGGCCAAGGTGCTGGAGCTGTTCGAGGGCGGCCAGGTCGACGTCGTCACCCTGTTCTACAACCGCTTCAAGTCGGTGGTCTCGCAGGTGCCCACGCGCCAGCAGCTGATCCCGGCGCAGGTGAGCGGCGGCCAGACCCTGGACCTGAAGGGCGCGGCCTACGAGTACGAGCCGGACGAGGAGACCATCCTCGCCACCCTCCTGCCGCGCAACATCACCACCCAGATCTTCGCCGCGATGCTGGAGAACCAGGCCGGCTTCTTCGCCGCCCAGATGGCGGCGATGGACAACGCCACCCGCAACGCCGGCGAGATCATCGCCAGCCTTACTTTGCAGAAGAACCGCCAACGCCAGGCGCAGGTGACCAAGGAGCTGATCGAGATCATCTCCGGCGCCGAGGCGCTTTAAGGAAAGACGAGTCCCGACATGGCCAAGCCCGCCGCCCCCAAGACCGAAGCCGCTCCCAAGAAGGCCGCCGCGCCGCGCAAGGCCGCCGCCCCGAAGGCGGCCGCCGAGAGCGCAGCCTCCGCGTCGATCCTTTCCGAAGGCGTCGCCAAGGGCCGCATCGCCCAGATCATCGGCGCCGTCGTCGACGTGGAGTTCGACGGCCACCTGCCGCCGATCCTGAACGCGCTCGAGACGGTCAACGTCGACCAGAAGACCGGCGAGCCCTTCCGCCTGGTGCTCGAAGTCGCCCAGCACCTGGGCGAGAACACCGTGCGCACCATCGCCATGGACACCTCCGAGGGCCTGACCCGCGGCGCCGAGGTCATCGACACCGGCGGTCCGATCATGGTGCCGGTGGGCCCGGGCACGCTGGGCCGGATCATGAACGTGATCGGCGAGCCGGTGGACGAAGCCGGCCCGATCCCCTTCACCAAGAAGTCCTCGATCCACCGCGACGCCCCGACCTTCGCCGAGCAGACCACCTCGGCCGAGATCCTCGTCACCGGCATCAAGGTGATCGACCTGCTGTGCCCCTACACCAAGGGCGGCAAGATCGGCCTGTTCGGCGGCGCCGGCGTGGGCAAGACCGTGACCATGCAGGAGCTGATCAACAACATCGCCAAGGCCTACGGCGGCTACTCCGTGCTGGCCGGCGTCGGCGAGCGCACCCGCGAGGGCAACGACCTCTATCACGAGATGATCGAGTCCAAGGTGAACGTCGACCCGCGCGAGCACGGCGGCTCCACCGAAGGGTCGCGCTGCTCGCTGGTCTACGGCCAGATGAACGAGCCGCCCGGCGCCCGCGCCCGCGTCGCCCTGACGGGCCTGGCCCAGGCCGAGTACTTCCGCGACGAAGAGGGCAAGGACGTGCTGCTCTTCATCGACAACATCTTCCGCTTCACCCAGGCCGGCGCCGAGATGTCGGCGCTTCTGGGCCGCATCCCCTCGGCCGTGGGCTATCAGCCGACGCTGGCCACCGAGATGGGCAACCTGCAGGAGCGCATCACCTCGACCAACAAGGGCTCGATCACCTCGGTGCAGGCGATCTTCGTGCCGGCCGACGACTTCACCGACCCGGCGCCGGCCACCTCGATGGCCCACCTGGACGCCACCACGGTGCTGAGCCGCGACATCGCCGCCCTCGGCATCTTCCCGGCTGTGGACCCGCTGGACTCCACCTCGCGGATCCTCGACCCGCTGGTGATCGGCGAGGAGCACTACAACGTCGCCCGCCAGGTGCAGTCGATCCTGCAGCAGTACAAGGCGCTGAAGGACATCATCGCCATCCTCGGGATGGACGAGCTGTCGGAAGAGGACAAGCTGGTCGTGGCCCGCGCCCGCAAGATCAGCCAGTTCCTGTCGCAGCCGCTGCACGTGGCCGAGGCCTTCACCAACCAGCCGGGCGTGTTCGTGCCGCTGGAAGAGACGATCCGCTCGTTCAAGGCGGTGTGCGACGGCGAATACGACCACCTGCCCGAGAGCGCCTTCCGCATGGTCGGCGGCATCGACCAGGCGGTCGCCAAGGCCGAACAGATGGCCGCGGAGGCTTAAGCACTTGGCCGACAAGCTGCATTTCTCCCTGGTCTCGCCCGAGCGGGAGCTGTTCTCCGGCGAGGTCGACCAGGTCGACGCCCAGGGCGCCGAGGGCGACTTCGGCGTGCTGGCCGGGCACGCGCCGTTCATGACCGCCCTGAAGGAGGGGCGCGTGACCGTGCGCGACGCCGGCCGCACCTGGGCCTATGAGGTCCATGGCGGTTTCGCGGACGTCACGCCTGAAGGACTGACCATTCTGGCGGAACGGGCGGTCGAGGTCGCCTAACCGCCTCGCGCTCGACGAAAACCCTCGCTAGAAGGGGTTCGAAGGGACTTGCAGGCTGGCGCCCGCGCGCGAGCGCCGCCGGAAACGATCAAGGAAATAGGCTTCATGCGTCTTGCGCTCGTCAGCACCATCGCCCTCCTCGGCGTAACCACGACCGCATTCGCCCAGACGGACCAGGCTGCGCCGCCGGCGACCCCGCCGGCCGCCGCCCCGGCTGATCAGGCTCCTCCGCCGCCGCCGCCGGCTC
>DASZQQ010000244.1:0-6047 GCA_035549595.1 Caulobacteraceae bacterium | reverse complement strand
CGGCTTCGGCTGCGGCTGCCTCCGGCGCCGGTTCGACGGGCGCGGAAGGCGGGACGGTGGTCTCGCGCGCCGCAGCGCTCCAGGTCTCGGAAAACTGCGGCGCGGTGTCGACCCAGACGTCGACGTCGCGGCCGAGGGCGTCCAGCACCTCGTCCATGCTGCGGAAACGCTCGCGCGGATCGGCGGCCAGCATCCGGGCGAACAGGGGCTGCAGGGTCGGACTGACCTCCGAGAGGTCGACGCCCGCGCGCCGGCGGTCGACCGCCTCGACCAGGGTCTGGCCCATGTTCACCGGCCGCCCCTGGGCCAGGGAGACCATGACCAGGCCCAGGCTGTAGATGTCGGTCCAGGGACCGATCTCGCGGCCGAAGTCGCCGAACTGCTCGGGGGCGACGTAGTTCAGCTTGCCGGCGAAGGTGTTGCCGACGATCGTCGCGGCCGTGGCCTGGACGTCCTTGGCGATGCCGAAGTCGATGATCTTGGCCAGCTCCAGCCGGCGCTGAGGCACCAGGATGTTGTCCGGCGAGATGTCGCGGTGGATGGCGCCCAGCTCGTGCGCCGCGCGCAGCCCCTCGGCCAGGCGCCGGATCAGGCCGCGGATCTCGCCCTCGCTGGGGATCAGGTCGCCGATCAGCTTCTCCAGGCTGACCCCGTCGACGAACTCGGTGACGATGTAAAACACGCCCAGCGTCGGCTCGCGCGTGGCCATGCGGTACTGCGCCAGCGCCGGGTGGATCAGGCGCGTGTGGGTCCTGGCCTCCTTGCGGAAGATGGCGTTGACGTTCGGGTCGTCGGCCAGGTGCTTGAGGATCAGCTTGATCGCCACCCGCTCCTCGGTGGCCAGGTTCACCCCCTCGTAGACCTCGCCCATGCCGCCGCGGGCGATGTAGCGGCGGATCTCGTAGATGTGGTTGAGCTGGGTCCCGATCGGCAGCTGGCCCTGGTGCGCGGGCTTGGGCTGATAGAACACGGTGCGGTTCTCGGCCGCAGGCGCGGGCGCCTCCCCGGTCCTTTCGCGCGCCTCGCGCTCGGCCTTCAGCCGCTCGTACAGCGCGCGTCCGGGATCCTGGCCCCGCTCGTCTCCCTCGCGCGCCATACCCGATTGTTCTCCAGGCCACACTCGCCGCGACACGCCAGCGCGCGTCCGGGAACCCCGCCGCCGGAGGCGGTGGTTCCCCCAGAGCTAACCACCTGCCGCGATCCTCGCCAAGTCGCGGCGTTCGGACCCTCGATCGGGGCCCGCGGCGCTTGACGGCGGCGGCTCGGGGACGGAACGCTCACGGCAACGAAAGAAAGCGACGAGGACGCCCGATGCCCGCCCTGAAGCACCTGCCCGCCGACACCCCCGCCGCGACCATCGCCGCGATCCTCGACACCGACGGCGCCCTGATCCTCGACAACGTGATCCCGAAGGCCCAGCTCGACGCCCTGCTGGCGGAGCTGGAGCCGTACATCGAGGCGACGCCCAACGGCCGCGACAGCTTCACCGGCCATTCCACCACCCGCACCGGGGCCCTGGTCGCCCGCTCGCCGCAGGCGCGCAAGCTGGTCATGCACCCGGCAATCCTGGCGGCCTGCGACGTCTTCCTGAAGCGCGCCTGCGACCGCTACCAGCTGCACCTGACCCAGATCATCCGCATCCGGCCCGGCCAACCCAAGCAGGTCCTGCACCGGGACAAGCTGGCCTGGGGCGGATGGCTGAAGGACGTCGAGCCGCAGCTCAACACCATCTGGGCCCTGACCGACTTCACCGAGGAGAACGGCGCCACCCAGGTCGTCCCCGGCTCGGTCTCCTGGCCCGAGGGCCGTTCGGCGAGGCCCGAGGAGATCGCCTACGCAGAGATGTCGGCGGGCTCGGTGCTGGTCTACTCCGGCTCGGTGATCCACGCCGGCGGCGAGAACCGCTCCGGCGGCGATCGCATCGGCGCCAACATCACCTACTGCCTGGGCTGGCTGCGGCAGGAAGAGAACCAGTACCTGTCGTGCCCGCCGGCGATCGCGCGCACGCTGGACCCGGAGCTGCAGGCCCTGATCGGCTACGCCATGGGCGGCTATGCGCTGGGCTACTTCTCCCCGCCCCTGCCGGCCGGCCAGGGGCCGGAGGTGGTGCCGCCGGAGTTCGCCCTCGGCGCCGACGCCGCAGGCTGGGGCGAGGACCTGCTGCAGGCGGTGACCGAGCGCCAGCGGGCCAAGGCGCACGCGGCGGAGTAAGGCACCGCCTCAGCGGCCGCGCGCCGCCAGCCAGCCCTGCAGCATCAGCACGGTCCAGACGCGCGCCTCGACCGAGGTGTCGCCGGCCAGGTAGCGCGCCCAGAGGCGGCGCACCACGCCGGGCCGCAGCAGCCCCTGGCGCTTCAGCGTCGCCGGCGAGATCAGGTCCTCGGCCCAGCCGCGCAGGTCGCCGGTCAGCCAGGCGTGCAGGGGCGCGGTGAAGCCCATCTTCGGCCGATCGGTCAGGGCCTGGGGCACATAGCGGTGCAGGACCTGGCGCAGCAGCCATTTGCCCTGGCCGTCGCGGATCTTCATGTCCATCGGCAGGCGCCAGGCGAAGGCCGCGATCCGCGGATCCAGCAGCGGCACGCGCGTCTCCAGGCTGGAGGCCATGGCCGCGCGGTCGACCTTGCACAGGATGTCGCCCGGCAGGTAGTCGAGCGTGTCGCGCCGGATCAGGCCCTCGACCGCGTCGCCGAAGTCGGGGCCCGTCGCCCCCGCCGCCGGCCGCTCGGGGTCGAGCAGCACATCCTCGGGGCGGACCCAGGACGACATGGTGCGGTCGTAGAGCTCGGACTGGCTATCAGCCGTCACCCACGAGGCCACGCGCTTCAGGGTCGGACCTAAAGCGCCCTTGGCGCTGAACTGCCGGGCGGCGGGACCGAAGTGGGCGAGGACGCTCTCCAGGGCCCCCATCGGCGCGTGGGCCATGGCCATGGCGATGGCCGGGCGCAGCGGCAGGCGCGAGAGCCCGCGCCACAGCCGCGGCACGCCGGGATAGCGGACGTAGCCGCCGAACATCTCGTCGCCGCCGTCGCCGGTCAGGCACACGGTCACGTGCTGGCGCGCCAGGCGCGCGATCAGGTAGGTCGGGATCTGCGAGGCGTCGGCGAAGGGCTCGTCGAAGATCTCGGCCAGGCGCGGCACCACCTCCTCGGCGTCGGCCATGGTGACCTTGAACTCGGTGTGGTCCGTGCCGAGGTGGCCGGCGACGGCCGCGGCGTGCTCGGCCTCGTTGAACTCCGGCGTCTCGAAGCCGGCGGTAAACGTCTTCACCGGCCGCGACGACTGCGCCTGCATCAGCGCCGTGACCAGCGAGGAGTCGATGCCGCCGGAGAGGAAGGCGCCGAGGGGCACGTCCGCGACCATCCGCTGGCCGACCGCGTCGAGCAGGAGCTGCTCCAGGGCGTCCGCGGCCTCGCGCTCGTCGGTGAACGGCTGCAGCCGTCCCGCCTCCATGGCTGCGTCCAGGCTCCAGAACGGCGCGATCTCGGGCGCCTCGCCCTCGCGCCACGTCAGGGCCGTGCCGGGCGGCAGCTTGCAGACGCCCTCGTAGGCGGTCAGCGGCGCGCCGATGTAGCCGTACTTCAGGAACGACCACAGGGCCTGGTGGGACAGGGCGAGGCTCTCGCCGGCCAGCGCCTCGATGGCGCCGAGCTCGGAGGCGAACACCAGCCGCCCGCCGATCACGCCGTAGTACAGAGGCTTCTCGCCGAAGGCGTCGCGGGCGAGCCACAGGCGCCGCTCGCGCCGGTCCCAGACGGCCAGGGCGAACATGCCGTTGGCGGCGCCGAGGGCCGCAGGCACGCCGTGCGCCGCGATCGTCTCCAGCAGCACCTCGGTGTCGGAATGGCCTCGCCAGTTCACCCGGCCGAGGGCGTCGAGGTCGTGGCGCAGGGCGCCGTGGTTGTAGATCTCGCCGTTGAAGACGATCACCCAGCGACCGCAGGCCGAGGTCATCGGCTGGCGGCCGGCCTCGCTCAGATCGAGGATCGAGAGCCGGCGGTGGCCGAGCCAGACGCCGCCTTCGCGCCACTCGTCCGCGTCGTCAGGGCCCCGATGCGCCAGGCGCCCGAGCGCGAGGCGGGCCTGCGCGCCGCCGATGGCCGCCGCGGACTCGCCGATAGACCCAGCAATGCCGCAGATGACCCCGCCTCCAGCCCGCCCCGTGCGGTGTCCCCCCGGTCCCGCTATGGGCTAGACGCCGCCCGGCGGGAAGGTCCGCAATGACCGCAGCCCGGCGCGGCGAAACGCCACGGACGAATTGCTAGAGCCTTCCCCGGTCAGGTCGGATCGACCTGACCGGGACAAGAAGGCTCGAGTCTTGGGTTTGAGCGCCTCCTGATCGCCAGACCGGTTCCCACTTTGGCGGGAGGCGCTCTAGGCGGCGGCGCGCGCCTGCAACGGCAGGCCGGCGGCCTCCAGGACGCGTTCGATGCGGCTGTCCCACGTGTGCCCGGCCAGCACCTTGGCCTTGCCGGCGACGGCGGTGGCGTGGGCGGCGGCGGCATCTGCCGCCAGGGCCTGCAGCCGGTCGAGCCCGCCCCTGACCTCCATCCAGCGGAACAGGGTGATGTCGCGTCCGTCCTCGAACACCTCGCCGTAATATCGGCTGTAGTCCGAGAACGAGGCGGCGCCGGCCAGCAGGGTCGACAGCGGCCGCTCGTGCGAGCCGGCGCCGAAGTTGCCGTTGGTGTTGAGCACGATGCGCGAGCGGCGCATCAGCTCGCTCATCCGGCTCATCGACACCGGCCCCTCGTAGACCGGCTTCTTGAAGCGATAGAGGTCGGCGTCCCAGCCGAGGCCGCAGATGTGGATCGGCAGGCCGGTCTTGGCCAGCGCCTTGACGAAGGCGTAGCGGCGCGTGACGCGCACCTGCACGTCGACGAAGCGGGCCGCCTGGCGCGCGCCCTGGTTCTCCGGATCGGCGAGGTCGAGGCCGCGCGAGGCCAGCACCTGATCCAGCGCCTCGTGCGGCGCCATCCATTCGACGGAGAGGGCGAGGTCCGTGGCGTCGTCGAACACCTTGCGCGTCGGCGCATCGGCGTCGGCCCAGGGCGGCGCCTTGAGCTTCTGCAGCGTGCCGCACCACAGGATCGGGATCGGCCGGTTGGCGGCGAAGGCCTCGGCGTCGGCGTCGTCGGGCGCGACCTCGCCGACTGCGGCGTGCGGGCAGAAGCCGGTGTTGGGGAACCGGGCGCGGCCGTAGATCGACGCCAGGGCCTCGACCTGGGTCGGGTCGACCATCAGCAGCGCCGCCGACGCCGGGGTCGCGGCGAGCCGCACCTCCTGACTCAGGATGTAGTCCACGTGCCAGACCACGTGCGGCGCCTCGAAGATCTCGCCCATGGTGCGGCCGAGGCCATCGCGCGCCTCGCCGAGCATGTTGATGCTGAACACGAACGCCGGCGGCCCCGCCGCCGCGGCCTCCAGGATCGCCGCCATCGGCGTCTCGACGCCCTGCAGGTCGACCACGTCGGGCCGGTACCCGCGGCGCGCCAGGGCGGCGGCGGCGTGGTCGATGAAGGTCCGCGTGCCCTCGTACTGCGAGGGGCCTTTGAGCAGGACGGCGCGCAAGCGGGCGGTCTCCCGGGGTGGCGATTCTGCGCCCGATCCTGGCCCCGATCCGCGAGGGTTTGGTTAACGGCGCGAGGGCTTCGCCGTGGCGCTTCGGCGGAACCGGCTTCCTCGGGAGACGTTCGGCGTTCCAACCCGAGGTTCAAGGAGATCCCTCATGGTCGCCTCCATGTACGAGACGCCCGAGACCGCCCCGTCCGCCGACGAACCGGTGTTCGGCAACCCCGCGCTCCAGCGGCGCCGCGCGAAGCGCGGTCCCAGCCCGGTCGCCATCGGCCTGCCGATCGCCGTCGTGGCGGTGGCCGTCGCCGGCGCAGCCTTCTTCCTCACCCAGCGCCACGCGCAGAACGACACCATGACCGCCTCGACGACCACGACGTCGACCCTGCCGACCACGCCGCCGCCGATGGCGGCGCCGAAGCCCGTGCAGGCCGAGGCCCTGGCGACGCCGGCCCCGGCGCCCCTGCCGACGACGGCCA
>DASZQQ010000243.1:0-3863 GCA_035549595.1 Caulobacteraceae bacterium | reverse complement strand
GCCGAGCCGGCGCTGGCGGCGCCGAACTGGCCGCCCGAGCCGGGGGCCGGGGCGAAGCCGGAGTCGCCGAGTTCGACGGTCACAAGCTCCAGCGGCACGCCCATGGTCTCGGCCGCGATCTGGGCGAGGATGGTGTAGGTGCCGGTGCCGATGTCGGTCATGCCCTGGCGCACGGTGACCGTGCCGTCGGGCTCGAGCCGCATGGCGGCCTTCGCCGGCAGCAGGAAGTTGCCGCGGATCGCCGCGGCCATGCCCATGCCGACGAGCCAGTCGCCGTCGCGCACCTGGCCGGGCCTGGGGTTGCGCCGGCTCCAGCCGAAGCGCTCGGCCCCGTCCTTCATGCACTCGACCAGCTGGCGGGCGGAGAACGGCGCGCCGGTCTCGGGGTGGCGGTCCGGCTCGTTGCGCAGGCGCAGCTCCAGGGGATCGAGGCCGAGCCGTTCGGCCAGCTCGTCCATGGCCGCCTCGAGGCTCATCATGCCGACCGCCTCGCCCGGCGCCCGCATCGCCCCCGCGACCGGCAGGTCCATCCGCACGCGGCGATGCCCGGTCAGGCGGTTCGGCGCGGCGTAGAGACTGCGCGCGAAGCTGGCGGCGTGCTCGGTGAAGAGGTCCTCGCGCGCGCAGTGCGTCGTCGCCTCCAGCGCCAGGGCGGTGAGGCGCCCGTCCGCCGTCGCGCCCAGGCGCACGCGCTGGACCGTGGCCGGGCGGTGGATCGAGGCCTGGAACATCTGCTGGCGGGTGAAGGCGACCTTCACCGGGCGCCCGCCGAGTTCGCGCGAGGCCAGCGCCGCCAGGGTCAGGTCCTCGTAGCTGGGGCCCTTGCCGCCGAAGCCGCCGCCGATGTAGCGGCTGAGCAGGTGCACATTGGCGCGGTCGATCTGCAGCGTCTCGGCCAGCAGGTGCTGCGGCCGCTTCAGCGACTGGTTCGAGGTGTGCACGACCAGGCGCTCCCCCTCCCACCAGGCGGTGGTGGCGCAGGGCTCCATCTGGCAGTGGTTCTGGACCGGGGTGGTGTAGGTCTCGTCGAGCCGCACCGGGGCGGCGGCGAAGGCCGCCTCGAAGTCGCCGACGCGGGAGTCCTCGTCACCCGCCGGGACCTCGCCCGCCTGGCGGTCGAACAGGAATTCGGCCCCCGGCGCGGCGCGATACCGGATCGCGACGAGGTCGGCGGCGGCGCGGGCGGCCTCCCACGTCTCGGCGCAGACGAAGGCCACCGGCTGGCCGAAGAAGAGCACGCGGGCGTCGGCGAACACAGGTTCGGCGGCGGCCTGGCTGTGCGGATTGGCGCGCGTGCCGCGCCTGGCCTGAGGCGGGGCCTTGAACGGGCTCCAGACGAAGAGCACGCCGGGCGAAGCCTCGGCTGCGGCGGCGTCGACGGCCTCGACCTCGCCCGAGCCGATCTCCGCGCCGATCATGACGCCGTAGGCCGGCGGCGAGGGCGTCTCGACCTCGTGCGCATAGGGCGCGGTCCCGGAGACCTTCAGCGGGCCTTCGTAGCGGTCGGCCGCCTTGCCGATGTTGCCGGCGCGGTTGCGGCTGACGGGGTTGGGGATGGCGTAGTCGGCAACGGACGGCATCAGCGCCCCCCCTTCTCGATGACGGCGGCCAGCATGCGGCGCGCCAGCTCGACCTTGAACTCCGAGCCCGACTGGCCGCGGGCTTCGGCCAGTTCGGCCGCGGCGGCCTCGGCGGCGGACGCGCCGGCGGCCTGGGCGGCCTCGGCCTTGCGCGCGCGCCACGGCTTCAGGGCGACCATGCCGAGCGCCAGGCGCCCGCCGGCCATGGCGACGCTGGCGAGGCCGCCGGCGTAGGAGGCGCGGTCGCGCGCCTTGCGGTAGGCCTGCGGACCGTCGGGCGGCGGGGGCAGGACGACGCCGGTGACAAGCTCGGCGGGCGCCAGCGCGGTCTCCAGATGCGGCGCCTCGCCGGGCAGGCGATGGAAGTCGTCGATGGCGATCGCGCGCTCGGTCCCGTCAGGGCCGACGGTCTCGACCTCGGCGTCCAGCGCCTGCAGGGCCACGGCCATGTCCGAGGGATTGGTGGCGATGCAGGCCTGGCTCTGGCCGAGGATGGCCGAGCCGCGCGCCAGGCCGCCGAGGGCCGAGCAGCCGGCCCCGGGCTGGCGTTTGTTGCAGGGCTTCGCAGGGTCGTAGAAGTAGGCGCAGCGCGTGCGCTGGACGAGGTTGCCGCCGACGGTGGCCTTGTTCCTGAGCTGCGGCGAGGCGCCGGCGAGGATCGCCTGGGCCAGCACCGGGTAGCGCGTCCGCACCCGGTGGTCGGCGGCGACCGCGGTGTTGGAGGCCATGGCGCCGATGCGAAGGCCCCCGTCGCCGGTGTCCTCGATGGTCGCCAGCGGCAGGCGGCCGACGTCGATCAGGTGCGCGGGCCGCTCGATGCCGAGCTTCATCAGGTCCAGAAGGTTGGTGCCGCCGGCGAGGAACCGCGCCTCGGGGCGCTCGGCTGCGGCCGCCGCCGCTTCGACCGGCGTGCCCGGCCGCTGGTAGGAGAACGGTCTCACGGCGCGGCCTCCAGCACGTCGCGGATCGCTTCCAGGATCTGCGGATAGGCCGAGCAGCGGCAGAGGTTGCCGCTCATGCGCTCGCGGATCTCCGGATCGGTCAGCTCGACGGCGGCGGCGAGATCGGCTGTGGCGGCGCTGGGCTCGCCCGCCTCGGCCTCGGCCAGCATGCCGAGCGCCGAGCAGATCTGCCCCGGCGTGCAGTAGCCGCACTGGAAGGCGTCCCGGTCGAGGAACGCCGCCTGCAGCGGGTGCAGGTCGCCCGGCCGGCCGATCCCCTCGATGGTGGTGATCTCGTCGCCCTCGTGCATGACGGCCAGCGACAGGCAAGCGTTGATGCGCCGCCCGTTCGCCAGCACGGTGCAGGCGCCGCACTGGCCGTGGTCGCAGCCCTTCTTGGTCCCGGTCAGGCCCAGATGCTCGCGCAGGGCGTCCAGGAGGGTGGTGCGAAGGTCGAGGTCGAGCCGGCGGGTCTGGCCGTTGACGACAAGCTCGAACGCCGCCCGATGGATCGGCTCGGTCATTCAGGAAATTCCGCGATCGAAATGGCGAGATGAAAGAACGCGGATCTTGGTAGCAAAGACCTCGCGATCCGTCTCCCCACGCGGGTGAACAAAGGCGCCGCGCGCCATCGCTCCGGCGATCTAGGGGCCCGCGGGCGAGGCGGCGGGACAGGCCTTCCTTTCCTTGGCGACGAACTGGTCGAACGTCTCGGCGAAGCCGGCCGCGCGGCGGCGCGCCTCGAGCGTGTCGGGCTCGGCGATGGGAAGCGGCCGCCAGACGCCCGCGGCCACGCACCGGCCTTGCAGGCCGTAGCGCTGCGGCTGGCCCGCCCCCGCCGCCCAGCGATCGTACAGGAACGCGAATCTCAGAGCGGAGGTCTCGCCGGCAGCGGCCAGCGGGGCCAGGAGCCGGATCATGGCCTCCTGGAATGCGCGGTCGGCGTCGCCGTGCTGAACGATCAGCCAGGCGGCGAGATCGGCGTCTTCTCCGTCCGAGGGGATGCGGAACCAGCCCCGGTGGGCCACCGCCGCCCGCAGCCAGGCGCGACTGGCGGCGTCCGCTTCAACGGCTTCCCTCGCGATCACACCGTCCAGGATCGCGCTGGCCAAGGGGTCCAGGTTCGGCCCGAACAGCTGCTTGGCCTGACGGCTGAGGCTTTCCCGCGCCGCCTGGTCGTGGGCGACGAGCCGGAAAAGGGTCGTGTGATCGGCGTCCGACGCCGCCCGGGACAGCCGCACGAACCTCGCCGTCGACGGATAGGCCTCCCCCGGCTGCTCGCCTCCCCGAAGGACGCGCGCGACGATCGCCTTGCGCCGCATGTTCGCGTCCCGGGCCGCGG
>DASZQQ010000242.1:0-10357 GCA_035549595.1 Caulobacteraceae bacterium | reverse complement strand
GTCCCTCAGGACCGGGGTCGCCGCCGTCTGCATCGCAGCGGCGGCGGCGCCGCCGGGATTCGCCGAGACCGCGCTGAGGGCCACCGGGCCCCTCGACATCCGCGTCGCCCAGGCCAAGACCTTCTCGCGCGTGGAGTTCCGCTGGTCCGGCGGGGCGCGGATGATCACCCGCCGCGACGGCCAGGTGCTGACCCTGCGCTTCAGCCGCGACGCCAGGCCCGACCTCTCGGGGCTCAACGTCGTGCCGGTGCAGTGGCTCAAGGGCGCGGCGGTCAGCCACGAGGGCGGCGGGCTGACGGTGCGGCTGACGCTTGCCGACGGCGCCGACGCCAAGGTCGGCGAGGCCGACGGCGCCGACTACGTCAACCTGTTCGCCAAGCCGCCGCCGACGGCCGATGCCGCCGCTCCGGGCGCCGCGGCCGCCGCCCCGGCCGCGATGGCGCCGACGCATCCCGATCCGACGCCGCCGGGCGGCGTGGTGACGATGCAGGCGGTGGCCACCGGCTCGCAGGTTCGCTTCGACTTTCCCTGGGCCAAGCCGCTGGGCGCCGCCGTCTTCCGCCGCGCCGACGCGATCTGGATCGTCTTCGACACCGCCGCCAAGATCGACGTCTCGGCCGCGCCGACGGGCCTGCCGCAGTACGCCGAGGTCCGCGCCCTGCAAGGGCCGGGCTACTCGGCGGTCCGCATCGCCACCCGCACGCCGATCGCCTTCTCGGCCAACGTGGTGGGCTCGACCTGGACCCTGACCCTGGCCCCGTTCGACCCGACGCCGTTGACCGCGATCAAGGTGGCGCGCTCCGACGCCGACGGACCGCCGGCGCTGAACGCCCTGCTGCCGGGCTCGACGTCGGTCGCCTGGGTCGACGATCCGGACGCCGGCGACAAGATCGCGGTGGTCACGGCCCTCGGGCCGCCCAAGGGCCTCGTCGGGCGGCGCGACTACGTGCAGATGACGCTGCTGCCGTCGGGCCAGGGCCTGGCCGTGCAGCCGAACGTCGACGACCTCAGCGTCGCCTACAGCGGCGACTTCGTGACGCTGTCGCGGGCGGGCGGCCTGACGCTGTCGTCCAAGACCGTCACCGACCGCGCCCAGACCTTGGCCATGGACGCCCCGCGCCCGGCGGTCATGCCGGGCCTGTTCGAGCGGGACTGGGCCAAGACCGGCCCCGGCGGCTTCCTGGCCCGCTACGACGGCCTGATGGACGCGGTCGCGCAGGAAGAGGCCAAGGGCGCCGACGGCGGCGTCGAGGCGCACATGGCGCTGGCCCGGTTCCTGATCGGCAGCGAGCTCAGCTACGAGGCCATCGGCGTGCTCAACGACGCCATGCGCTCGCACCCCAGCGTCGGCGCCGACCCGGAGTTCCGGGCGCTGCGCGGCATGGCGCGGGCGATGGCGCGCCGCTACGCCGAGGCCGAGACCGATCTCGGCGTCCCGGCCCTGGCCGATAACGCCGCCGCCGCCAACTGGCGCGGCTACCTGGCCGCCAGGCAGAGCCGCTGGGCCGACGCCAAGCGCGAGTTCGCCGCCGGGGCTTCGGCCATCAACCAGTTCCCCGACCACTGGAAGAACGCCTTCGGCCGCTCGGCCGCCCAGGCGTCGATCCAGCTGGTGGACTTCGCCTCGGCCAGCGCCTGGATCGACTTCGCCCTGGCCGGCAACGTCTCCGTGCTGGACCAGCTGCAGACGCGGCTGGTGCAGGCGAGCCTGTTCGAGGCCCAGGGCGACTCCTCGCGGGCGCTGGCCATGTACGACGCCCTCTCGCGAGCGGCCAGCGACCAGATCGCAGGCCCCGCCATCCTGCACGCCACCCGCATCCAGTACGACCGCGGCCAGATGACCCCGGCCAAGGCGGCCGACATCTACGCCTCGCTGCGCTACCGCTGGCGCGGCGACGCCTTCGAGCTCGACACCATCCGCACGCTCGGCCAGCTGTACCTCAGCCAGGGCCGCTACCGGGAGGCGCTCGAAACCCTGCGCTCGGCCGGCCACCGCCTGCCGGACCTGCCGGAATCGGTGCAGCTGCAGGCGGACCTGGCGGCGGCGTTCAAGAGCCTGTTCCTCGACGGCCAGGCCGACGGCCTGCAGCCGATTCAGGCGCTGGCGCTGTTCTACGACTTCAAGGAGCTGACCCCGATCGGCGCCGACGGCGACGCCATGGTGCGCAAGCTGACGCGCCGGCTGGTCGACGTCGATCTGCTGCCCCAGGCCGAGGAGCTGCTGAAGTACCAGGCCGACAACCGCCTCGACGGCGTGCCACGCGCCCAGGTGGCGACGGACCTGGCCACCATCTACCTGATGGACAAGCAGCCCGAGGCGGCGCTGGACGCGATCAACGCCTCGCGCACGACGGTGCTGCCCAATGCGCTGAACCTGCAGCGCCGGATCATCGCCGCCCGCGCCCTGACCGGCCTTGGCCGCTACGACGACGCCCTGGAGATGATCGGCGACGATCCGTCGGCCGACGCCATGGACGCCCGCTCCGAGATCGCCTGGCGGCAGAAGGCCTGGCCGCAGGCCGGCGCGCTGTTCGAGAAGCAGCTCGGCGAACGCTACAAGGCCGCCGGCCCGCTGACCGCCGACGAGGAGGGCAAGCTGCTGCGCGCCGGCGTCGCCTTCTCCCTGGCGGGCGACGACGCCTCGCTGACGCGGCTGCGCGACCACTTCGCCGCCTTCGTGCCCGCCTCGCGCAATCCCGACGCCCTGCGCGTGGCCCTGACCGGGGTCTCCGAAGGCCGCATCACCGTCGCCGACTGGGGCCGTCTGGCGGCCGACAACCAGGCCTTCGAGGGCTGGGTCCAGAAGATGAAGCAGCGCTTCCGCGACAACGCCGGCGCCCTCGGCCGCCAGGCCGCGGTGACCCTCCCGGCCGCCACCGACGCTCCGCCGGCCACGGGCTGACGCCGGCGCCGCGCCTCAGGCCAGGTCCTTGACCATGTGCACGGCGACGCCGCCGTTCAGGGCTTCGTCGCGCTCCACCGCGTAGCCGAGGGCGGCGTAGAGGGCGATGTTCGCCTCGAAGCGCTGGTTGGTGTAGAGGCGCGTGCCCCGCAGGCCCGCCGCGGCGGCCAGATCCTCGGCCAGCTTCAGCAGGCGCACGCCGTGACCGCGGCCCTGGCGGTCCGGCCGCACCGCGACGTTGACGATCAGCAGCCGGTCGCCCTCGGGCGTGGTCTCGATCAGGGCGGCCGGGTCATCGCCCTCGAACAGCAGGTCGAAGCGGTGCGCCCGCAGCGCAGCCTCGTAGTCGACGGTCATCGGCAGCGGCTCGCGGCCGATCAGCGGGACCCATTTGGCGTAGGCCTCGCGGGTGAGGGCGGCGATGGCGGGCGCGTCGGACCGTCCGGCGAGACGCACGGCAATAGTCTCCTGGGTTGTGTTGAAGTCACCCATGGCGTGCATATTCGCTCCGACGCTTGCGATTGTCCTCCAGAAAACAATCAACCATTCGTGGTGAATACTTGTGGTGAAGCTTCGAAATCTGCGGGCGTGGAGCGATCCAATACTCGGAACGGGTGGCTATGATCGCGGGTTGGGGGATCGCGCAATTGTAGAGTTCGGGGCTCGGGAGCAGGGTCCGGTCCCATTCAATGGAGGTGGCCATGCGCGTACCCGTTCTCGTGATCGGCTTGGTTTGCGGCATGATGGCGGCGTCCGGCGCTGACGCGAAGGCCGCCCAGTGCCGGGACGCCCACGGCAAGTTCATCGCCTGTCCGGCCGCCACGGCGCCCCCGAAACCCGTGCAGTGCAAGGACGCCAAGGGCAAGTTCATCAAGTGCCCGGCCGCCACGACCGCGACCGCGGGCGCGCCCGCCGGCGCCACGGCCAAGTGCAAGGACGGCTCCTGGTCGACGGCGGCGAACCGCGCCGGCGCCTGCTCGGGCCACGGCGGCGTGGCCACCTGGCTGGGCCACTGATAGCCTAGGCCTGACCCCAGCGGCGGACGGGGCCTTCCAGGGATTTCCGTTCGCGGCTGCGCTGGGTCGACTTGCGCCACTCCGCGCGCAGCACCGCCTTGCGGCCCGGATAGCGCTCCTCGAGGAACTCCGCGCCGGCCACCCGGTCGGTGCGGAAGTGCCGGAAGTCCTCGCGCAGCTCGCACCAGGCGGCGATGATGCGCACCGTCTCATAGTAGCCGACCGCCACCGGCCAGATCACCCGCCGCGTCTCCTGGTCGATCTCGTCGCGGTAGCTGAGCACGATCTTGGTCTGGGCCCGGATCGCGGCGCGCACCTTGGCCATGTCGAGGGCGTCGGGATGCAGCGACGGCCGCTCCGGCGTCGTCAGGGCCGAGTCGATCAGGAACGGGCGCAGGTGCTCGGGAATGACCGCGCCGATCTTGGCGGTCAGGTCGCGCGCGGCGCGGGCGAGGGCCGGATCGCCGCGGGCCTGGACCCAGCGCGCGCCCAGCACCGCCGCCTCGATCTCGTCGGGCGTCAGCATCAGGGGGGGCATGTCGAACCCCTGGTCGAGCATGTAGCCGACCCCGGCCTCGCCACGGATCGGGACGCGCTGGGCCAGCAGCTCGGCGATGTCGCGGTAGATCGTGCGCAGCGAAGTCTCCAGCTCGTTGGCCATGGAGTTCGCCGTCACCGGCGCGCGGGCGCCGCGCAGGATCTGGATGATCTGGAAGAGGCGTTCTGTCCGTCGCATGTCAGGAGCCTAACCCGCACGTCCTGACAGCATGGTGTCAGGAGGGCGAGGTTTCGCCAACAACAACCACGGGCCTTCCGCGAGTCTGCCCGGATCGGCCGGATTGACAGCCGCCGCCGGGGCCGCCCATGCCAGGGCTCATGACCCGCCCCCGCATCGTCTCCAAGCGCCGCGACCGCGACGGCTACATCAAGGTCGACGTCGTCACCCTGCAAGGACCGGACGGCGAGACCATCCGGCGCGAGGTCGAGGACCACGGCCGCTCGGCCTGCGTGCTGCCGTACGATCCGGCGCGCAAGGTGGCGATGCTGGTCTCCATGGCGCGCACGCCGCTGCTGCTGGCGGGGGAGGCGGACGACCTCCTCGAGGCGCCGGCCGGCATGCTGGACGCCGGCGAGAGCGCCGAGGCCGCGGTGCGGCGCGAGGCGATGGAGGAGACCGGTCTGGCCCTCACGGCGGTGGAGCCGGTGGCGGTGGTCTGGCCCTCGCCGGGCGTATCGGCCGAGACCTCGGCGCTCTTCCTGGCGCCCTACGGCCAGTCCGACCGCGTCGGCGAAGGCGGCGGCCTGGCGAGCGAGCACGAGGGCATCACGGTGCGCGAGGTGCCGCTCGGCGAACTGCGGCGCCTCGCCGAGGGCGGCGCCCTGCGTGACCTAAAGACACTCGCCCTCGTCCTGGCCCTGATCGCGCGACGTCCGGAGCTGTTCTGAACGTTTGGGCTTGACGCGGCGCGCGCGATTCTAAAACTCCCGCGCTTCCGTAGGGTATGAAAGCTTCGCAAGCACCGCGGCGGCGTCATGACCGCGGGTCGTCCGGGGAATAGGTCGGCATGGACAGCATCAATCCCGAGGGGGCCCTGGCGGCTCACCACCGGCAGTCTCCGGCCGTCGATCCGACGGGCGAAGTCCAGTTCGACACGCCCACCTACCTCTTCCACCTGTTCGCGGTGCTGCAGCGCCACCGCGACCAGCGCCTCGACAACGACCTGCAGGCGCTCGGCCTGAACGTCGCCCTGCACCGGGCGCTCAGCGTCATCGGCCGAATGGAGCCGTGCTCGATGAAGCAGCTGGCCGAGCTGGCCGCCGTCGACCGCACGACCATGACCCGCACGGTCGACCAGCTGGTGAGGGCCGGCCTCGTCGAGCGTTCGACGCCGCCCAGCGACCGGCGGCAGGTGCTGCTGAACCTCACCGCCGACGGCCGCCAGACCCTCGACCAGGCGCTCAGGGTGATCTACCGGCTGAACCGCGCCGTCCTCGCCGGCCTCGACGAGAGCGCCCAGCGCAGCTTCGTGCGCGCCGAGCGCGCCATGCTGGTCAACCTCGTGCCCGACGAGACCCTGCGCGAGAACCTGTTCCGGATGGACCGGCCCGACCAGCCCGACTGAAGGCTCCTAGCGGAACCGGCCGCGGCCGTTCCACTCGGTGTGGTCGACCGCGATGGCGACGGCGCCATGGTCGCCCAGAGGCTTGCACACATAGCCGCCGACATGGCGATAGCCGCTTGTGCCGACGCCGACCTCCACCGCGCCGTGGGCGCGGTCGTCGCGCTTGCCGTCCGCCGTGTGGCGGACCGGTCCGCAGGGGCCGATCTGCGGCGGGGCGTCGTCGGTGCGCAGCGGCGCGGCGTCCTCGTCGTCGACGGGCGGGACGGAGGCGGCGGCCTGCGGCGGCGCCTTGGCCGCGCCGGCGGTGGGGATGGCCTCGTCTGCCAGGGCCGCCGGGCCGGCCGCCAGGGCCAGGATCATCGCCAGGGGCAGGGCGCGCGCCATTGCGGTCTCCTTCGCAGCGCCTGCAGCTTCGCCGGGCGGCGCGGCCAAAAAAGGTCTGCCGCGTGACGGGCCTGTCACGCGCTCAGGGCGCGTTCCGGGTGGGCTGTGTCGGCAGGAGAGGTCCAGGCGGCGATCGTCTCCAAGAGGCGCGCCGGGCCGATCGGCTTGCCCAGGTGGCCGCTCATGCCGGCCTCCAGGCACTTGGCCACCTGCTCGGGCAGGACGTTGGCGGTCATGGCGATGATCGGCGTCGCCGCCGCGTTCGGCCCGGTTCCGGCGCGGATCCGCCGCGCGGCCGTCAGCCCGTCCATCACCGGCATCTGCACGTCCATCAGGATCAGGTCGTAGGCCGTCCGCTCGGCCGCCTGGACGCCCTGCACGCCGTCGCAGGCGCAGTCGACGTCGACGTCGAAGGGCGCCAGCAGGGCCAGGACCAGTTCGCGGTTCACCGGCACGTCCTCGACCAGCAGCAGCCGCAGCGGCCGCTCGAGGCTGGCGGGCTCGGCCTCGGGGCGCGGCTGCGCCACCGCGTCCGCCGCCGGCAGGCTGACCTCGAACCAGAAGGTCGAGCCCTCGCCCTCGACGCTGACCACGCCGATCGAGCCGTCCATCATGTCGATCAGGCGCTTGCAGATGGCCAGGCCCAGGCCGGTGCCGCCGAACCGGCGCGAAACCGAAACGTCGGCCTGGGTGAAGCGCTCGAACACGTGGTCCAGCTGGTCCTTCGGCACGCCGATGCCGGTGTCGGTCACCTCCGCGCGCAGGCGGCAGCGGCCGTCGCCTTCCGGGCTCTGGGTCACCGACACCTTGACGCCGCCGCGGCTGGTGAACTTCAGGGCGTTGGACAGGAAGTTGAGCAGCACCTGGCGAAGCCTGGGCGCATCGCCCATCAGCGCCGGGGCCGCCGGGGCGCCGCCGACCTCCAGCGTCAGCCCCTTGGCCTCGGCCTGCCGCGCCACCAGCGCCGCCACCGCGCGGGCCTCGTCCAGGGCCACGAACGGTTGCGGATCGAGCTCGACGGCGCCGGCCTCCAGTTTCGAGAAGTCGAGCACGCTGTTGACGATTTCGAGCAGGGTCGCGCTGGCGTCGTGGATCAGCCGCGCCGAGCGGGCGTCGGCCTCGCCGAGGCGATCGGAGGCCTGGAGCAGGCCCGAAAAGCCGATGATGGCGTTCAGCGGCGTGCGCAGCTCGTGGCTCATGTTGGCCAGGAAGTCCGACTTGGCCGCAGCCGCCAGTTCGGCCCGCTCGCGCGCCTCGATCAGGTCGCGCTCCATCGCCTTGCGGGCCTCGATCGGCCGCGAGACCGACAGGATCTGCGGCGGTCCGCCCGGCGTCACGTTCTCGCTGAGGCAGAAGCTGGTCTCGACCCACAGCAGCGAGCCGTCGGCGCGGACCACCCGGTATTCGAGCACGACGCTGTCGCCCGGCTCGCGCAGCGTCCCGACGCGTTCGGCCACGCGGGCGCGGTCGTCCTCGTGCAGGAAGCGGTAGTTCGGCTGCGACAGCAGGTAGTCGACCGAATAGCCGAGCTCGCGCTCGATCGACGGGGAGATGTAGAGCCGCTGGCCGTCGATGCCGGTCAGGGCGATGACGTCGGTGACGTTGTTGGCCAGAACCCGGTAGCGCGCCTCGCTCTCGGCCATGCGCGCACGGGCGGCCTCGAAGCGCTGACGGTTGCGGCGCATGCTGAAAACGCCGTCTCCGGCGAAACCTACGGCCAGGGCGAGGGCGGCCAGCACCACCCAGCGGTTCAGGCCGGGGGCCAACGGACCTAAGGCCACCACCGCCAGCATGGCCGCCGCGGGCAGGGCGCCGATCAGCACCACCGTCGCGGTCGACTGGAAGGCGTGCGCCTGGGAGTAGAAGATGATGCTGAGGCAGACCGCGAGACCGACCAGGGCGCCCGTCTGGCCGCCACCGATCCACATTGCGAGGGCGAACGAGAGCCAGGCGAACACGATGGCGACGTGACTGGCCAGGTGGCGCAGGCGTCCGGCGCGGTCGACCGGGCGGCCCAGATACTGGGCGCGGGTCGCGACCCAGCTCCAGCCCTCCAGGGCCGCCATCAGCATCAGCCACTCGACGCAGAGGTCGGCCGGCAGCACCGCGAGACTTATGAGGCCCAGGACCAGGGTCACCGCGCACCGTAGCGGAGTGGCGCGATGGTGGCCGGCGGCGATTTCGTCCAGGCCCTCGTCCAGAATCCGGATCAACGGCGTCCCCCTATACAGTTCGGACTATGCGGGGCGGCGTTGAAACGCGCGTTAACGGCGGTCGGCGGGCGTTACCGGAATGTGGCGATCCTGTGATCGCCGGGCCATAGTTGCGTGACAAGCGGAGCCGAGAACCTTCAGGGTCCAAGATGTCCACTTCCGCCCGCATCCTCCTGGTCGACGACGACGCCGAATTCCGCGCCGAGGTCGCCGCCTATCTCGGACGACACGGCATGGAGGTCGACCTGGCGGCGAACGCCGCCGAGGCCGACCGTGCGGTGGGCCGGCACGAGTACGATCTGGTCGTGCTGGACGTGATGATGCCGGGCGAGGACGGCCTGTCGGTCTGCCGGCGCCTGGTCGACTCGCACGGTCCGCCGGTGATCATGCTGAGCGCCATGGGCGATGAGATCGACCGCATCGTCGGGCTCGAGCTCGGCGCCGACGACTATCTGGGCAAGCCCTGCAACCCGCGCGAACTGCTGGCGCGCGTGAAGGCGGTGACGCGGCGGCGCGAGGAAGGCGGCGGGCGACCGCGCCGCGCCGGCCAGGTGCAGTTCCGCGGCTTCACCTTGGACGCGGTGCGCCGGCGCCTCAGTGCGCCCAACGGCGAGACGATCATGCTGACGGCCGGCGAGTTCTCGCTGCTGAGCGCCTTCCTCGACAATCCGCGCCAGATCCTCTCGCGCGAGCGGCTGCTGAGCCTGGCGCACGGGCCCGACGCCGAGGTGTTCGACCGCTCCGTCGACGTCCAGGTCAGCCGCCTGCGCCGCAAGCTGCAGGCCGGCGCCGCCGAGGGCGACGGGGAGGAGATGATCGCGACCTACCGCGGCGCCGGATACCTGCTGAACGCCCAGGTGATGCGTCCTTGGGCCTGAGCCATGGCCCGTAGCCCTCGCGCCGGAGCGCCCGGCGCGCCGATCGCTCTGCAGATCATGGGCCTGCTTCTGGCCGGCATCGTCGCCGCCCACGCCCTCAACCTCATCGTCGTGATGCTGGTCCCGCCGCCGAGGCCGCCGGTGTGGCGCATCGCCGACATCGCCTCGGCGCTGAAGGGCGGCCCCTTGAGCTTCCGCGACGGCCAGACCCTGCAGCGGCGCATCGAGGCGCAGGCGCCGGCCGAGGAGAACCGCTTCCGCGCCGGCCCCTGGCGCATGGCGCTGGCGCAGTCGCTCGGGCTGACGCCGGACCAGGTGCGGTTCTCCCAGCGCCGCCCGCCGGGCCTCTTCATCGCCACCAGCGTGCTGGGCGTCCTGGGCGGGCGGCACGGCCCCGAGGAGGTGCGCTTTCACCGCCGCTTCGACGGCGACGTCGGCTTCATGGTCCAGCGCAGGATGGGCGAGGGACAGCCGCCGCCTCCGCCGCCGCCGCCTTTCGGGCCGGAGGGCGGGCCGGACGCCGGGCCGCACCGGCCGCCGCCCGACCGGATGATCCTGCTGGGCGACTTCCAGGCCGCGGCGCGCATGGCCGACGGCCGCTGGACCGTGGTGGCCTCGCCGCCGGAGCCGTTCCCCAGCGACTGGCAGCTCAGGATCATGGTCTGGTTCGCCCTGATCCTGATCCTGATCGTCCTGGCAGGTTACCTGTTCGGCCGGCGCATCACCGCGCCGATCCGCGCCTTCGCCGACGCCGCCGAGCGCCTCGGCCGCGATCCGCGCCAGGGGGCCATCCCGCTGTCCGGCCCGGCCGAGATCGGCAAGGCCGCTGCCGCCTTCAACC
>DASZQQ010000241.1:0-1884 GCA_035549595.1 Caulobacteraceae bacterium | reverse complement strand
TGCGACCGCGTCGCCGTCGTCCACGCCGGCCGCCTCGCCGCCCTCGGCCCGCCGCGCGAGGCGCTGACGCCGAAGGTCCTGGCCGACGTCTTCGGCCTCGACGGCGAGGTGGTCGAGACCCCGCACGGCCCCGTCGTGGCCGCCCGCCGTTCGGGGACGTGATCGCGGGGACATGATCGCGAAGCGTTCGTGTCCCCCTGAGCCTGGCTGGAGGGGACACGATCCGATGGATCATGTCCCCGCACGCGCTCCCGGTCGGCGCTAGTGGCTGCGGGCCCTGGGGAACAGGCGCAGGAAGTTTTCGGCGTAGAACAGGTCGCGCACGGCGTCGCTGCGCTCGCCGAGGGCCGTCTCGAAGCGGCCGATCGGATTGCGGCCGCCCTCTATGTGCGGGTAGTCGCTGGAGAACAGGTAGAGGTCGGCGTTCGACTGGTCGATCAGGGCGCCGACGTCCTCGAACACGAACGGGGTGAAGCCGACCTGCTGGCTGAGCTGCTCCGACGGCCGCCGCGTGAAACCCTGCAGGTTGGCGTCGGTGCGGCCCCAGTGCTTGGCCACCCAGTCGAGCCGGATCAGCATCGACGGAACCCAGCCCGCGCCCAGCTCGACGCAGGCCCCGCGCAGCGCCGGGAAACGCTCGAAGACGCCGTCGATGACCATCATCGACAGGAACGTCTCCGGCCCCTGGTGCAGCACCGCGACGTCCTTGGTGCGCAGGTTCTCGCCGCCGCCCAGCCAGTCCCTGGTCGGCGCGCGGCCGTTGTTCCCCCAGGCCTTGGCGAGCTGCAGCGGCGAGCCGCCGACGTGTAGGGCGAAGGGAACGCCGGCCTCGGCCAGGCGCGCCCAGAACGGATCGAAGGCGACGTGGCCGGGGGACTTGTCGCCGCACGGCCGGTGCGGGACCCAGACCGCCTCCAGGCCCGACTTCAGCACCGCCTCCAGTTCGGCGATGGCCAGCTCCGGCTCGTCGAGCGGCACGATGGCCACGCCCATCAGCCGCGGATCGTCGGCGCAGAAGGCGGCCATGTGGCGATTGTGCGCCCGCGTCGCGCCATAGCGCAGCTCGGGCGTGATCTTCGAGCTCGGCGAGAACGGCGTCGCCACCGAGTGGGTGGCGAACACCAGCTGCTTGCGAAAGCCGAGCAGGTCCAGGGCCTTGGACCGGTCGGCGGCGTCGAAGGCGCCCAGCGCCTGGATCTCCTTGGACTTCTCGATCAGGCCGTCGCCGAGGGCGATCTGGGCGGCGACGTGCTCGGGCGAGTGGCGACCGCCCTGGCCCATGATCACCGCCACCTCCTCGTCGGTGACGATCGAGGCGCTGTAGCTGACCTCCGGAATCTGGTCGCGCAGGCCGGGGTCGGCGAACCGCTTCAGGAAGTCCGGCAGCTCCATGATGTGGCTGTCGGCGTCGTAGAAGGCGCGGTGCGCCGGGGCGTAGGTCATGGTCTTGGTCTCCTCCGGCCGCCACTCCAGGCCATCCGCGCGGCCGGATCAAGCCGGGCCTTCTGTAACCTTCGTCCCGGCCCGGCCGAATGGAGGGACATGAAACCGCGCCTCACCGCCCTCGCGACCGCAGCCGCACTCGCCGCCGCGGGCGCCGCTTCTGCCGCAGACGCCGCCCATCCCGTCGTCGTCGAGCTGTTCCAGAGCCAGGGCTGCTCGTCCTGTCCGCCGGCCAACGCCAACCTGATGTCGATCGCCGACCGGCCCGACGTGCTCGCGCTCAGCTTCGGCGTCACCTACTGGGACCAGCTCGGCTGGAAGGACACCTTCGCCAGCCCCCAGTTCACCGCCAGGCAGTGGGACTACGCGCGCGCCCTGCGCCACGACAACGTGTTCACGCCCCAGGTGGTGGTCAACGGCCGCCGCGACGGCGTCGGCGCG
>DASZQQ010000240.1:0-4946 GCA_035549595.1 Caulobacteraceae bacterium | reverse complement strand
CAGGCCGCGCACGAAGTCGCCGTTGGCCTTCTCGGCGGCGAGGTCGACCGGCGGCGGGGCGCCGTCCTCGCGTCCCATCAGTTCGCGCAGGTAGAGGCTCTGGCCCATCTCGCCGCGGCTGACGCCGACGAGCAGCAGGGTGTCGCCCGCGCGCATGGACGAGAAATCGGCGTGTTCCTCGTAGCGCTCGACGAGGCCCACGGCGCCGACCGTCGGCGTCGGCGGGATCGCCGCCCCGTTGGTCTCGTTGTAGAGGCTGACGTTGCCGCTCACGACCGGGAAGTCGAGGGCGCGGCAGGCTTCGGCCATGCCGTCGATGGCGCGCACGATCTGGCCCATGATCTCGGGCCGCTCGGGATTGCCGAAGTTCAGGTTGTCGGTGATGGCGATCGGCGTCGCGCCGACGGCCGTCAGGTTGCGCCAGGCCTCGGCCACCGCCTGCTTGCCGCCCTCGTAGGGGTCGGCCTGGACGTAGCGTGGCGTGCAGTCGGAGGTGACGGCCAGCGCCTTGTGCGTGCCGTGCACCCGCACCAGGCCCGCGTCGGCGCCGGTGGCCGGGTCCTCCAGCGTGTCGGCCATGACGTGGCGGTCGTACTGCTCCCAGAGCCAGCGCTTGGAGGCCAGGTCCGGCGAGGCGATCAGCTTCAGGATCGCCGCCTCCCAGTCCTGCGGCGCGGGGATGGAGGCGGCGTCGAGCCGCGCGGGCGGGGCAGGGGGCGTCCAGGGCCGGTCGTACAGCGGCGCGTCGTCCGACAGCGGCGCCAGCGGCAGGTCGCAGACCACTTGGCCGCCGTGGGTCAGGACCAGCTTCCCCGTCTCCGTGGTGCGCCCGATCACCGCCGCGTCCAGGCCCCACTTCTCGAAGATGCGCTGCCCGTCGGCCTCCCGGCCCGGCTTCAGGATCGCCAGCATCCGCTCCTGGCTCTCCGACAGCATCATCTCATAGGCGGTCATGCCCTCCTCGCGCTGGGGCACGGCGTCGAGGTTCAGCTCGATGCCCACGCCGCCCTTGCCGGCCATCTCCACCGAGGAGGAGGTCAGGCCCGCCGCGCCCATGTCCTGGATGGCCGCCACCGCGCCAGAACTCATCAGCTCCAGCGTCGCCTCGATCAGCAGCTTCTCGGCGAAGGGATCGCCGACCTGCACGGTCGGGCGCTTCTCCTCGGAGGCCTCGTCGAACTCGGCCGAGGCCATGGTCGCGCCGTGGATGCCGTCGCGGCCGGTCTTGGAGCCGAAGTAGACCACCGGCAGGTCCGCCGCCGGGGCGGCCGAGTAGAAGATCTTGTCGGCGTCGGCCAGGCCCACGCACATGGCGTTGACCAGGATGTTGCCGTCGTAGCCGCGGTGGAAGTTAGTCTCGCCGCCCAGGGTCGGCACGCCGACGCAGTTGCCGTAGCCGCCGATACCGGCGACGACGCCGGAGACCAGCCGCCGCGTCTTCGGGTGCTTCGGATCGCCGAAGCGCAGGGCGTTCAGAAGCGCGATCGGCCGCGCACCCATGGTGAAGACGTCGCGCATGATGCCGCCGACGCCCGTCGCCGCGCCCTGGTAGGGCTCGATGAACGAGGGGTGGTTGTGGCTCTCCATCTTGAACACGGCTGCCTGGCCATCGCCGATGTCGACGACGCCGGCGTTCTCGCCCGGCCCCTGGATCACCCGCGGCCCCTTGGTGGGGAACTTGGCCAGGTGCCGGCGGCTCGACTTGTAGGAGCAGTGCTCGGACCACATCACCGAGAAGAGGCCCAGCTCGACGAGGTTCGGTTCGCGGTTCAGCCGCTGCAGGATGACGCCGTATTCCTCGGGCTTCAGGCCGAACTCTTGGGCCGTCTCGGCCATGGATTTCGCGGGTGCAGTCATGGCGGGGCTTCTAGCGGGCTTCGCCGGGCGAGGCGATAGGGCGGGATGCTCGCGCCTGTCTCTTCGCGGCCAACGGCCGCGTTTGAGGCCCCAAACGACCACGTCGGGTCAGGCCAAGTCGATTATGGACTTGGAAGGTGCAGAGGGCGGTGAGGCCCCACAGAGGAGGACCACGAACCACACGAACCACACGAACGCGCCTCGCCCGTCCTGAAAGCCTCCGACCATCTCGAACCCGTTCGTGTGGTTCGTGTGGTTCGTGGTTCCGTTCAATCGGCGCTGCCGCGCCAGAAGCGCTTGCCGGCCAGGTCTCGGACGCCGCAGGCGCCGTCACTTTTGACCACGAACCACACGAACCACACGAACGCGCCGCGCTCGTCCTGAACGCCTCCGACCATCTCGAACCCGTTCGTGTGGTTCGTGTGGTTCGTGGTCATGAATCTTGCGGCTGCGCCGCTCGCCAAGGTTGCGAGCCGTAGATCGCTAGGCCGCTGCGCGGCGCGTCTTCACGCGCTGGCGAGGGCGCTCTGGAAGAGGAGGGCGCCGTCGGCGCTGCCGAGTTCGGCTTCGAAGGCGCGGTCGGGGTGGGGCATGATGCCCAGCACGTTGCCGCGGCCGTTGACGATGCCGGCGATGGCGCGCGCTGAGCCGTTCGGGTTGTCGAGGTAGCGGAACACCACCTGGCCCTCGCCCTCGAGCCGGTCGAGCGTCGCCTCGTCGGCGAAGTAGTTGCCCTCGCCGTTGCCCACCGTCATGCGCGCCTGGCGCCGGCCCTTGTAGGCGGCGGTGAAGCGGGTCTGCTGGTTGGTGATCTCCAGGTCGACCGGCTTGCAGACGTACTTCAGGCCCTCGTTGCGCAGGAGGGCGCCCGGCAGCAGGTGCGCTTCGCACAGGATCTGGAACCCGTTGCAGATGCCGACCACGGCGACGCCGCGCCCGGCGGCCGCCTTGACCTCGGTCATCACCGGCGACAGCGAAGCCATCGCCCCGCAGCGCAGGTAGTCGCCATAGGAGAAGCCGCCGGGCAGGACGATCAGGTCGACGCCATCGGGCAGGGCGGTCTCGCCGTGCCAGACCATGTCGACATGGGCGCCGGTCGAGCGCTCGATGGCGACCTTGCAGTCGCGGTCGCAGTTCGATCCGGGGAAGACGACGACCGCGGCCTTCATCAGGCGACCTCCACCCGGTAGCCCTCGATCACGGGGTTGGCGAGCAGCTTGTCGCACATGGCCTTGACCTCGGCCTCGGCGGCCGAGCGGTCGGCGGCGCCGACGTCGAACTCGATCACCTTGCCGACGCGCACGTTCTCGACGCCGCCCCAGCCCAGGCCGTGCAACGCGCTCTCGACCGCCTTGCCCTGCACGTCGAGGACGCCGGGCTTGAGGAACACGTGGACGGTCGCCTTCAATGGATGCCCCCTTGGATCACGGTCGGCATCTCCTTCATGATGCCCAGGCGCCGCGCCACCTCGGTGTAGCTTTCGATGACGTTGCCGAGGTCGCGGCGGAAACGGTCCTTGTCGAGCTTCTCGTTGGTGGCCGTGTCCCACAGCCGGCAGCTGTCCGGGCTGATCTCGTCGGCCAGGATGATGCGCGAGAAGTCGTTCTCCCAGATGCGGCCGAACTCGATCTTGAAGTCGACGAGGGTGATGCCGACGGCGCCGAACATGCCGGAGAGGTAGTCGTTCACCCGAAGCGTCATGGCCATCATGTCGTCGATCTCCTGGGTCGAGGCCCAGTTGAACGCGGTGATGTGCTCCTCGGCGACCATCGGGTCGTGCAGCTTGTCGTCCTTGAAGTAGAACTCGATGATCGAGCGCGGCAGGGCCTGGCCCTCGGGCAGGCCGAAGCGCTTGGAGAGCGAACCGGCCGCGATGTTGCGGCACACCACCTCCAGCGGGACGATCTCGACTTCCTTGATCAGCTGCTCGCGCAGGTTCAGGCGCTTGATGAAGTGGTTCTGCACGCCGATCGCGTTCAGCCGCGTCATCACGTGCTCGGAGATGCGGTTGTTGATGACCCCCTTGCCTTCCAACACGGCCTTCTTGGTGGCGTCGAAGGCGGTGGTGTCGTCCTTGAAGTACTGGATCAGGGTGCCCGGCTCCGGACCCTCGTAGAGAATCTTGGCCTTGCCCTCGTAGATCTTCTTGCGGCGGCTCATCATCGGCCTTCCTCCAGCCCGACGGCGCCTTCGGAAATGAAAGCGCGCGCGGATGGTGATCCTGCGCGCGGGTTCCGACTCGGGGTCGCGGTGGGCTTCTTCAAGGCTGTTCCAAGGGTAGCGGAAGCGGGCGTTTGAAGCAAACCCGCCCCCCTGGTCAAGGCCGCGCGGCTGGCTGAAAACAGCGCCATGCCGCCCTCGCTCACCTCGCCGTCTGCCGACGCCGCCCCGCCGCCGCTGGCGCGCCTCGGCGGCTCGGGCCGCTCGACCCGGTTCAAGGGGCTGCCGGCCATCGACTGGCGCGACGGCTACCACGCGCTCCTGACCATGCCGCTGGCGGTGTTCTTCGCCGTGATGGCGGCGGCGTTCCTGGGCGTGAACGTGCTCTTCGCGTGCCTCTATCTGGCCGACCCGGACGGCCTCGCCGGCGCGCGGCCGGGCAGCTTCGCCGACGCCTTCTTCTTCTCGGTCCAGACCCTGGGCACGATCGGCTACGGGGCCATCGCGCCCAGGAGCCTCTACGCCAATCTGGTGGTCACGCTGGAGAGCTTCGTCGGCCTCTTCCAGCTCGCCATCGCCACCGGCCTGATGTTCGCCCGCGTCTCGCGGCCGACGGCGCGAATCATGTTCTCTGACCGCGCCGTGGTCGGATCGCACGACGGCGCCCCGACCTTCATGTTCCGGGCGGCCAATCGCCGCAGAAACCGGATCGTCGAGGCCGAGGTCAGCCTCAGCCTCGTTACCAACGTGATCCTGCCCGAGGGCGGGACCATGCGGATGATTCGCGATCTTCCCGTCCTGCGGTCGCGCTCGCCGCTTTTCGTCCTGACATGGCAGGTGATGCACAAGGTCGACGAGGCCAGTCCCTTGTGGGGCCAGACCGCGGAGAGCCTCGCCGCCGCCGGGGCCGAGATCCTGGTGGTGATGAA
>DASZQQ010000239.1:0-14118 GCA_035549595.1 Caulobacteraceae bacterium | reverse complement strand
GAGCGGGAAGTTGGGAAGCCGCGACTGCCGAATGCGATAGCCCTGCCCCGTTGGGGGAGGGGGACCGCCGGAGGCGGTGGAGGGGGCTTCAGCCTGACATCGGCTCCCGCACTCCGCTGGAGCCCCCATCGTCTCGGCGCTGGCGCGCCGATCCACTTCCCCCAAGGGGGGAAGAGAAACGAGCCCCTACCCCTTCACCTCGACCACGCCGCGCGGCGCGTTGCGGGCCAGGGCGACGATCCTGGCCGCCAGGCGCAGGGTGCGTTCGGCCTTGCGGGCGGCGGCCCTGTCGACGGCGTAGGCGCCGTCGGGAAGGGCCTCGGCCAGGGCGGGCCCCACGACCAGGCGGCGGAATTCGGCGACCAGGTCCGGGTTGCGCGCGACGACGACGATCTCCTCCTCGGCGCCGAGGCTGACGAAGTCGAAGTTGGACGAGCCGACGATCAGGGCCTCGTCGTCGATGACCAGCCCCTTCAAGTGGCTCATGCCGGGCAGGAGGCGCACCTGAAAGCCGGCGTCGGCGGCCTCGGCCAGCAGGTAGTCGCGGACCATCGCCTTGTTGTTGTCGCGAGGGGTGATCAGCTCGACCGCGACCCCGCGCCCGGCCGCGGCCCTCAGCGCATCGGTCATCGGGAAGGTGAGGTAGGGGCTGATCACCGTGATCCGCCGCTGCGCGCCCTCGACGAGAGCCATCACCGCCTCGAACGAGCGCAGGTTCTGGCGACCGTCCATCGAGATCAGGGTGAGGTCGCCCATCTCTCGGTGCGAGGCGACCGGGCGGCCGGCCCAGGTGGCGTCGAAGTCGTCGGCGCAGGCGTCCGCGAACGCGGTGTCCTCGATGCGCAGCATGAAGTCGTGCCAGGCGAAGTTGTGGTCGCTGAAGTTGACCCCGCCGAGGTAGGCCGCGTCGTCGACGACGATCAGCTTCTTGTGGTTTCGCGCCGGATAGCGAACGAACAGCGGTCCGACCGGATTGGTGATCCGCACGCCCACGCCGGCGCGGACGAGGGCGGCGAACAGGGCGTGGGTGTCGCGCACCTCGGCGCGGAAGGCGCGGTCGAGGAGGGCGGAGGGGGCATGCACGAACCGGTCGCTGATCATGTGCCGCGAGTAGTCGTCGACCAGCAGGCGCCGGTCCCGGGCCGGGCTGGCGGCGATGTCGGCGGCGGCCATCTTGCCGGCCGCATCGCCTTCGAAGGTCATGGCCTGCACCAGCACGCGGCGCCGGGCGCCCGCCAGATCGGCCGCGGCGCGCCGCCAGAAGGCGCCGGCGCCCACGAGCAGTTCGAAGCGTGGCAATTCGCCCTCCCCTCGGCGTCAGCCGCCCAACGGCGGTTGCCCACGGCCCCGGGGCCCGGCTAGTAAGCGGCCAATGGGGGACGGATTCGCCGCCTTGAGGGATAGCACGACGGCGCGGGTCCGAGTCACCCTGCTGCTGGCCTCGCTGCATGGCGGCGGCGCCGAGCGCGTGGCGGTGCACCTCCTGAACCGCTGCGATCCCCAGCTGATCGACGTGCGCATGGGCCTCTTGCACCGCTCCGGCCCGTTCCTGGCCGACGCCGATCCCGACCGCATCGACGTCTCGCCCATCGGTGAGCAGTGGCTGTCCTTCGAGGGCCACAACTCGTCCTTCTACCAGCCGCACAAGCTGGCCGCCGGCGTCGTCGTCGCGCCCATCAACGTTCGCCGCATGATCGATGCGCATCGCCCGCACGTGGTGATGAGCTTCCTGAAGGGCATGAACCTGATCACCGGCGCAGTGGTCGGGACCATGGGCCGGGATCGTCCGCGCTGGATCCTGCGCGAGGGCAACAACACCGACGCGGTGATCGAAGACGAGCTGAAGGGCGGCCTGCCGCGGCTGGCGATCAAGCACGTCACCCGCCACTTCTATCGCGCCGCCGACTGCTTCCTGGCCAATTCGCACGAGATGGCGCGCGGCCTGCAGGATCGGCTCGCCCTGGACGCGGACCGGATGCGGGTGATTCACAACCCGATCGACCTGGCCCGCATCCGCCGCCTGTCGCAGGAGGCGCCCGAGGCGGCGCCGGAGCGGCCCTACATCGTCACCGTCGGTCGCCTGGAGCACCAGAAGGCGCACGACATGCTGCTGCGCGCCTACGCCGCCAGCCGCGCGTCCAAGGACCACGACCTCGTCATCGTCGGCCGCGGCAGCCTGGAGGCCAGGACACGGGCGCTGGCGGCGGAGCTGGGCATCGCCGACAAGGTCCGCTTCACCGGCTTCCAGGCCAACCCGTGGGCGCTGATGGCCCGGGCGAAGCTGTTCGTGCTGCCCTCGCGCTGGGAGGGCTTCCCCAGCGTGGTCGCCGAAGCCCTGGCCTGCGGCGTGCCGGCGCTCGTGACCTCGTGCGACTTCGGCCCGGCCGAGGTGGTCGAGCACGGCCATTCGGGCTGGGTGACCGGCGTCGACGACGAGCCGGCGTTCCGCGAAGCCATGGACCGGCTGATCGAGGACGAGGCGATGCGGGGCCAGTTCTCGCGCAACGGCCGCCGGCGGGCCGAGTCGTTCGACATCGACCTGATGGTCGAGCGCTACGTCAGCCTGTTCATCGAGCAGGCGCAGCTCCAGCGCGCCGGCGTTCGCCACCCCGCCCCGCTCCCGGCCATGCGGCCTGAGCTGGAGCCGGCGGAGCCGTAGCGGCCACTGCTTCGAGCTTCAGAAAGGTCGCCTCGCCAAGGTCATCCGGCGTCGGGGAACCGTCGGGCTCCGAATGAGATGCCCCTCCCGAATCAGGCGTCCTCCTCCTGGTAGTACTCCTGGCCCAGGTGGGTGATCTGGTCCTCGCCCATCAGCCAGCGCAGGGTGTTCTTCAGCTTGGTCTGCTGGATGAAGAGGTCGTGTTCCGGATAGAGCCCCTCGGCGTGTTGCGGGCTCTTGAAGTAGAACGACAGCCACTCCTGCACGCCCTTCAGGCCCGCGCGCTTGGCGAGGTCCATGAACAGGGCGAGGTCGAGGACCAGCGGCGCGGCCAGGATCGAGTCGCGGCAGAGGAAGTCGATCTTCAGCTGCATCGGGTAGTTCAGCCACCCGAAGATGTCGATGTTGTCCCAACCTTCCTTGTTGTCGCCACGCGGCGGGTAATAGTTGATCCGCACCTTGTGGTAGATGTTGCCGTAGAGCTCGGGATGCAGCTGCGGCTGAAGGATGTAGTCGAGAACACCGAGCTTGGACTCTTCCTTGGTCTTGAAGCTTTCGGGGTCGTCGAGAACCTCGCCGTCGCGGTTGCCGAGGATGTTGGTCGAGTACCAGCCGGAAAGGCCCAGCATGCGGGCCTTGAGCATCGGGGCGATGACGGTCTTCAACAGGGTCTGGCCGGTCTTGAAGTCCTTGCCGCAGATCGGCACGCCCATCTCGTTGGCCAGCTGCACCATCACCGGCGTGTCGACGGTGAGGTTGGGGGCGCCGTTGGCGAAGGGAATGCCCTCCAGCATCGCCGCGTAGGCGTAGATCATCGACGGCGGGATCGAGATGTCGTTCGACCGCAGCGCCGCGTCGAACGCCTCGCGGTCGTGGTGCGTCGGCGCCTCTTCCATGAAGATCTCGGTCGAGGCGGCCCAGACGAACACCATGCGGTCGCAGTTGTTGGCCGCCTTGAAGTCGCGCATGTCCTGGCGGACCATCTCGACCAGGCCCATCTTGGTGTTGGCGCTCTTGACGTTCTTTCCCTCGAGCCGCTTGACGTAATACTGGTCGAACACGGCCGGCATCGCCTTGATGCTCTTCATGAAGGCGCCGATCGGCTCGATGTGGTCGTGCCGGTCGAGCACGCCGCACTTCACCGCCGCCTCGTAGGCGTTCTCCTCGATCGGGTCCCAGGCGCCGAAGACGATGTCGTCGAGGCTGGCCAGCGGCACGAAGTCCTTGATCAGCGGCGAGTTGTTGTCGGTGCGCTTGCCGAGCCGGATGGTGCCGGTCTGGGTCAGGGCGCCGACCGGCTGGGCGGTCCCCCGCCGCGCGTGTTCGACGCCGGCGATCAGGGTCGAGGAAACGGCGCCGAGGCCGGCGAGCAGGACGCCCAGTTTACCCTTGGCCGGGGCGATGTCGTGCCGTTGCGTTTCCACGAAGTCTCTAGCCTCCAGATTGACGCCCCGAGCCCGGGCCAAGGAAATCAGCGGCTGCTGCCACTGGGCCGGGACCCGTCCCGTGCTCGCCCAGTGCTCGATCGTGCTCTGCCGCTTGCCGAGCAGGGCCGCCAGCGCGCTCTGGCCGCCGAAGCGGCGGATGATGCGTTCGGCGGGATTGCCCTGCTCCATGGCGGGCATCGCTAACGAAAATTTCGTTAGGCCACAAGCGCGAACCGCGGCCTAAGGCGCGCGCGGCCGCGCGCGACCCCACCGTCTCGCCCGGCTGCGCCGCCTGATCCTCATCCCCTATAGGCTTCGCCAACGGGGGCGAAAGGCGGAGCGCGCCCGCCTGGTGAGGAAGAGCGCGCAAGGCCGCCGAGCGGACAGTTGGAGCGTCCGGTAAGGGGCGGAAGGCCGGCAGCCGCCGGGCGCGACGCGCCTTTGTGTTATGACCGTGGGCGCATGCCATCGAAAGCCAAAGTCATGAGCGACCGGCCCGGCCTCAGAACCCGCAAGGGTTCAGGCGTCTACCAAGCGGGCCGTGATCGCGTGGGCCAGATACTGGATGCCTCGCTGGATATCCTGATTGAGAGCGGCTACCAGGCGCTCACACTACGCGAGGTCGCCCGACGCTGCGGCGTGCAACTCGGTGCGGTCACATACTACTACAAGGGCCGGAACGACCTCTTGCAGGACGTTCTCAACATGGTCCTGGCGCCCTACGGCGAGAACTTCCGCGTGATCCGTGAGGCGCCAGACCTCTCTGCAGAGCAGAAGCTGGAGCGGCTGATCAGGCTGCTTCTGGAAGACATCCAAACGAAGAAGACGACGCGGCTGTTTCCCCACCTTTGGGTGCTGGCCAACCACGATCCGTTCGCGGCCCGCGCCGTGGACCGCATCTACATTCTGGAGCGGCTCACCCTGAATAGCTTGATTGCAGAGATCAATCCGACCCTCACACAGCAGGAGCGGGAGACGCTTTCCGTCTACATTTCGGCATCGATCGCGGGCTCGACGATGTTCGTGGGCTTTGAGAAGCCCTGGTCGAGCGAATTGCCGCTCTACAGCGCCATCGCCAGCCGCGCGCTGGTCGACCTCGTCAAGACGCTCAAGCCGGAGCAGCTGGAGGCTTTTGGCTGGCGACGACAAAACGACGCGAAAGTGGGCTGGAGGACGCCTACGCTGCTCCCGGCCGAGGATTTCCAAGCCGTGGTCGATGAGTGGGAAGCGAGTCCGACCGGCGCCTTCGGGAAGGCCGACCCCTGACCACCTGCATCAATTTGGTCATTTGACCAAAGTCTGTAGGCCATGTTTAGGTCTTTGCGGCGTCGATCGCGGCGCTGCCAGGACACGAGAAGTGACATGGGCAGAGAGCTTCGCCTCAACGCATTCGCCATGAACTGCGTCGGGCATCAAGCGCACGGACTATGGCGTCACCCGCGTGACAGGTCGTCGGAATATCGATCGCTGAACCACTGGGTGGAGTTGGCCCGGCTGCTGGAGCGGGGCAAGTTCGACGCCCTTTTTCTCGCGGACGTGCTCGGGGTGTACGACGTCTACGGAGGTAGCCCGGACACGGCTTTGCGCGAAGCGGTGCAGGCGCCGGTGAACGACCCGCTCCTGATCATTCCGTCGATGGCCCAGGCGACCGAGCACCTCGGCTTTGCCGTGACGTGCAACCTGTCACACGAACCGCCCCTGCCTTTCGCACGAAGGATGACGACACTCGATCATCTGACGGACGGCCGCATTGGGTGGAACGTCGTCACTGGATATCTCGAAAGCGGCGCCAAGGGGGCCGGGCGGGACAAGCAGGTCTCCCACGACGTGCGCTACGACATCGCGCAGGAGTTCATGGACATCCAGTACGGCTTTTGGGAGGGCAGTTGGGAAGATGGAGCGGTGCGTCGTGATCGCGCGGCCGGTGTCTTCACCGACCCCGCCAAGGTCCATCGGGTAACGCACGATGGCGAGTACTTCCACGTTGACGGAGTCCACCTGTGCGAACCGTCGCCGCAGCGCACGCCGGTCATCTACCAGGCCGGGTCGTCGGCAAAGGGCACGGCATTCGCGGCGCGCCATGCCGAGTGCGTCTTCATCGGCGGGAACGAACCGGCCAAGATGGCGGAGGATGTGGCCAAGCTCAGGAACCTGGCCGTCGAGAATGGCCGGGCGTCGTCAGATATCCTTGTGTTCGCGCTTGCGACAGTGGTGATCGCAGCGACTGACGAGGAAGCCGAGGCGAAGTTCGTCGAATACCAAGGCTATGTGAGCGAAACGGGGACGCTGGCGATGATGTCCGGATGGGCGGGCGTGGACCTGTCGAAGCCTGGAGAGGCGAAGGCTGGCGCAGCGAGCAGCAACGCCATTCAGTCAGTGGCGGCAAATATCGCGACGCGCTCGGCGCCCGTCGGTCGCCGGGTGGGCCGACCGGTCGGCCTGGGCGGTGGCGGGCCGGCGATCGTGGGCGGCCCGAAGCGCGTTGCGGACGAACTGGACGCTTGGGCGGAAGAAGCCGACCTCGACGGCTTCAACCTTGCGTACGTCGTCATGCCCGAGACGTTCTCGGACATCGTCGAGCATCTCATTCCCGAACTGCAGCGACGAGGCGCATTCAAGCGGAGCTACCGCCAGGGGGTCTACCGTGAGAAGCTCTTCGGAGAGGGCGCCCGCCTTGCAGAACGCCATCCCGCCGCCCGCCATCGCCGTGCGTAGGAGATGAGCCTGCCCCTTCCCACTGTAGGGCGAAGGCCCGGCGCCAAGGCCATCGCCCTGACCGTCGCCGCTATGGTGGCGTTCGCTGCGAACTCGATCCTTTGTCGTCTGGCGCTCGCCCACAGCTCGATCGATCCCGCCAGCTTCACCCTCGTGCGGATCGGCGCAGGGGTCGTGACGCTCTGGCTCATCCTGGGCATGCGGCGCAAGGCAGGCGCGGTCGGCGGAACATGGCGAGGCGCTGTCGCCCTGTTCGCTTACGCCGCTGCGTTTTCCTGGGCGTACATCACCCTTTCGGCCGGCACAGGCGCGTTGCTGCTGTTCGGCGCGGTGCAGGCGACCATGGTCGCCACCGGCCTGCTTCGCGGTGACAAGCTGACGACACGGCAATGGCTCGGCTTTGTCCTCGCGCTCGGCGGCCTGGCGGCGCTCCTGATCCCGGGTGCTTCGGCGCCGCCGCTCGTCGGCGCACTTCTCATGCTGTCGGCCGGCGTAGCCTGGGGCGCTTACTCGCTGCTCGGGCGCGGTGCGGTCGACCCGCTTGCCGCAACGGCAGGCAACTTCCTGCGCGCGCTACCGATGGCGGCCGTGGCGTTCGCCGTGGCTTCGATGATCGGCACGCATCAGGGGCCGGATGGCTTGCTGTCCGCTGCGCTGTCAGGGGCGATCGCTTCAGGCGTGGGCTACACGATCTGGTACGCCGCGCTGCCCTCGCTGTCGCCGGTCCAGGGTGCTTCGGTGCAACTCAGTGTGCCTTTGCTGACCGCGCTCATCGGAACAGTCACTCTGGCCGAGGGGATGACGGCTCGCCTCGCGCTTGCCTCCGTCGCGATCCTCGGGGGCATCGGCCTTGTGATCGCCAGTCGTCCCCGGATCCCCCAGGCGCCGCTTCACGCTGTGCGATAGGGTCGGACGCGCTCATCGCCTCCACCGCCGAAAGCGGCGCTGGCCCGGCCGGAGGGCTCGGTCGCTAGTGGCGGTCACACCCCCTCGAACAGCACCCCCAAGGCGCCGCTCACCGCGTAGGCCTCGCTGTCCGTCAGCATCCGCACCGGCTGGCGACTCAACTCCCGAACCGGAACGGCGGCCATCTGCAGCGGCAGGAGCGCCATCGGCTGGCCCTCGATGTCGAAGACCGGCGTCAGGCGGCCCGGCTGAGCGGCTTTGAGGTCCGACGCGGCGATGAAGGGCACGACAACCCGCGTATTGACCGGGTTGAGAAGGTCGGACTGCACGTCGACGACCAGCACGCCGTTGCTGACCCGGTAGACGCCGTTCTTCATCAGAACTGCCGGAACTCGCCCAGCAGCAGGCCTTCCTGCTCGACCTTGGCGTTGTACCAGTCGAAGAAGGCGGCGTTTTCCGCCTGCCAGCGTCTGGCCCTCTCGGCGGCGACCGCGGCCTCGAGCCCGCTCTCGCAGGAGCGCGACAGGTTCAGGCCAAGCGCCTTGGCCTCCTCGACCAGCGCGCCGGGCAGGGTGAGATTGAGGCGTTGGCGGCCCAGTGTGCGCGCATCGTCCATGCGCACAAGATATGCGTACTTCGTCCCACTTTCCAGCGACTACGCCGCCGCCCGCTCCGCGTGGCCGAAGGCGACCTTGTCGTCGACGTCCAGCCAGAAGCGCGCGCCGATGTCGTGGGTGTGGGCGTGGCCGCGGTCGGCGAGGATCTGCATGCCGGCCGAGATGCCGCCGTTGCCGCCCGCCTCGACGTCCTCGCGGATCGCCGCGATCAGCGCCTTGGAGGCCAGGAAGATGCCGGTGTCGAAGGCGTCGTAGGTCGGGATCAGCTTGCCGATGCGCACGATGTCGCCCTCGGGGCTGGTGGCGACGCGGGTGACGTCCTCGAGGTCGACGAGGTCGTTCTGCAGGCGGCGGTCGACCGCCAGGGTCACGCCCTCCCGGTCCGGCGACTGCTCCAGCAGGCCCGACAGGATCATCGGATCGAACAGGTGGTCGGACATCAGCAGGACGAAGCGGTCGCCCAGCAGGGCCTCGGCGGCGACGACGGAGAGGCCGTTGGCGCGCTTCCAGTCGGGGTTGCGCACGGTCTCGATCCTGAACCCGCGGCGGGCCGAGAGGCCCTGCAGGAAAGCCTCGACCCGCTCGGCCTCGTAGCCGGTGACGACCACGAACTCGCGCAGGCCCGCCTCG
The DNA here is from genome assembly GCA_035549595.1 of Caulobacteraceae bacterium. Taxonomy (GTDB): domain Bacteria; phylum Pseudomonadota; class Alphaproteobacteria; order Caulobacterales; family Caulobacteraceae; genus Acaudatibacter. The sequence goes on along the minus strand of DASZQQ010000239.1, from coordinate 5,164 downwards.
TGGGCGCTGGCGATCACGCTTTCGATCAGCGCCACGCCGCGCACCTCGGCCAGCGGCTTGCTAAGGGCGATGTCGCGGATGCGCGTCCCCTCGCCGGCCGCCACGATCAGGCCCTTGACCCCTGCGTGGGCGTCGCCGCCAGAGGTGGAGGTCTCAGTCATGCACGGTATTCCTCAAGGTCGCGGCGCCCGGTCGCTTCGGCAGCGGTTGCGTTCGACGTAGATCGCTCTATCCACAAGCCGTCCACCGATGTGGCGAAACCGACGACGAAACGTCACAAGAACGACATGCGGGCGTCGTCCGCAAGGGGCAAGCGCAAGGCCGATGACTGAAAAAGCCTCACCGGACGTGGTGACGGGCGCTCCCGGCCGTCCGGTGGAGATCGAGGAGGCGACCAACCTCTACCTGATCCACCCGATGTCGCGGCGCGTCGTCGACGTGCTGCAGCACACGCCGGTGACGCCGAACCAGGTGTCGGTGGCGAGCATGCTGTTCGCGGCCGCGGGAGCGTTCTGCTACGCGCGCCTCGCCTGGCCGGCCTCGGCCGTGGTCGGGCTTCTGCTGCTGATCGTCTGGCACGTGCTGGACGGCGCCGACGGGGACCTGGCGCGCCGCACCGGCCGCGCCTCGCCGATCGGCGAGCTGGTCGACGGCGTCTGCGACCACGTGAGCCAGGGCCTCGTCTACATCGCGCTCGCCTGGATGGCCCAGGCGTCCCTGGGCGTCGGGACGGCCTGGGGCCTGGCGGTGGCCGCCGCGGCCAGCCACTTCATCCAGGCCAACGCCTACGAGACCGGCCGCAAGACCTACCGCCGCTGGGTCTACGGCGCGGCGTGGATGCGCCAGACCCAGGACGCCGGCGGCAACATCTTCCAGGCTCTGCTGGGTGGCCTCTACGTCGGCATCTCGCACCTGGTGGCCCCCGGCGAGGCGGCGCTCGAGGCGGCGATGGGGCCGCGCCTGGCGGCCGGCGGCGAGCGGGCGGCAGAGGCCCGGGCGATCTACCGCGACCGGCACGCGGGCCTGGTGAAGGCCTCGTCGTGGCTGAGTTCGAACAACCGAACCATCGCCGCCTTCCTGGCGGTGCTGGCCTCGCAGCCGAGCTGGTTCTTCCTCTACGAGCTGTCGGTCCTGAACGTGGCCCTGGTCGCCGTCCTGGTCGCCAGGGCGCGACGCAACGCCGCGGTGGCCAAGGCGCTGGCTTAAGCCGCCTCGGCCCCGAACTGCAGCCTGGCCAGGCGCGCGTAGAGGCCGCCCTTGGCGAAGAGCTCAGCGTGGCGGCCTTCCTCGACCACGCGGCCGGCCTCCATGACGACGATGCGGTCGGCCTCGAGCACCGTGGCCAGGCGGTGGGCGATGACCAGGGTCGTGCGGCCCTCCATGGCCTCGTGCAGGGCCTTCTGCACCAGGCGCTCGTTCTCGGCGTCGAGGGCGCTGGTGGCCTCGTCGAGCAGCAGGATCGGCGAGCGGCGAACCAGGGCGCGGGCGATCGCCAGACGCTGGCGCTGGCCGCCGGAGAGGGTCTTGGCGCGCTCGCCGACCAGGGTGTCGAAGCCCTGCGGCAGGGCGCTGAGGAAGCCCTCGGCCTGGGCGGCGAGCGCCGCGGCGCGCACGTCGTCGTCCGAGGCGCCGTCGCGCCCGAAGCGGATGTTCTCGGCCGCCGAGCCGGAGAACAGCGGCGTCTCCTGGGCGACCAGGGCCATGCGCGCGCGCACCTCGCGCGGGTCGGCGTCCTTCAGGTCGACGCCGTCGATGCGCACGACGCCGCTGCATGGGTCGTAGAAGCGCAGCAGCAGGCGCAGCACCGTGCTCTTGCCGGCGCCCGAGGGGCCGACAAGGGCGACGCGCTCGCCGGGGCGCACGGCCAGGGTGAAGCCGTCCAGCGCCTGCTCCTGGCGGCCCGGATAGGCGAAGCGGACGTCCTCGAAGGCGATCGCGCCCTGGGCCGGTTCGGGCAGGCGCGTGGGAACCGGCGGCGCGGCGATGGCCGGGCGCACCTCCATCATCGCCAGCACCCGCGCGGCGGCGCCCGAGGCCTTCTGGATCTCGCCCCAGACCTCGGAGAGGTCGCGCACCGCGTTGGCCGCCAGCAGGGCCAGCACCAGCAGCTGGGCCAGTTCGCCGCCGCTCATCAGCGGGCGCCCGTCCGGCCCGCGCTGGACGTAGGCGGCCATGGCGGCCTGGAACAGCAGGAAGAGGACGCCCGAGAAGGTCAGCACGATCATCAGGGCCGACATGGCGCCGCGGGCGCGCAGCTGGGCGCGCGAGGCGCGGTAGGCGCGCTCGACCGAGCCGTCGAAGCGGTCGGCGACACGGTCCTCCTGGCCGAAGGCCTGCACGGTCTCGATCGCCTCGAGGCCCTCGCCGGCGTAGCCGATCGCCTCTGCGAAGTTGTCCTGGGCCTGCAGCACGAGGCCGCGCTGGCGCCGGCCGAGCAGGATCAGCGGCGTCAGCAGCACCGGCACCAGCACCAGCACCAGGCCGACGAACCGGGGGCTGAAATAGATCATGATCGAGAGGGCGCCGGTGAGCGTCAGCATGTTGCGCAGCGCCACCGGCACGACGTTGCCGACCACCTGCTCGAGCATGGTCATGTCGGTGGTCAGGCGCGAGAGCACCTCGCCGGTGCGCGTCTTCAGGAAGTGCGCCTGGTCGAGGGTCAGCACGTGGCGGAACACCGCCTTGCGCAGGTCGGCGACGACCCGCTCGCCGAGCTTCAGGGTGAAGAAGATGCGCAGGCCCGTGGTGATGGCCAGCACCGCCGCGCCGGCGGCCAGGCCCGCGAAGGCGCGCAACAGGTCGTCGGCGGTGCGCACGCGGATGCCGTGGTCGAGCAGGTCCTTCAGCGCCCAGGTGAGGCCGAGCAGGGCGGCGGAAGACACCAGTACGAAGGCCAGGCCGAAGATCGCATCGCCGGCGTGGGCGCCGACGTAGGGCACGAGCCGCGACAGGGGCCGCAGGTCCTTCTCCCGGTCGCGCCGCCAGGCGTCGGCCTTGAAACCCTCCTTCAGCACCCCGCCGATGCTGGGGCGTCCCAACGCCCGGGCTTCGTGCTGCCGCGCCTCGTTCATCGCATCCTTGCCGGTTTCGCGCGCAAAATCGGGCGCGGCGCTTCTCCTAGCAGGTCATCTCCCGTCGTCATATTGGCTTGACCTTGCTCGCGGGACATGATGGTCGGCGAATCCGCGCCGAACGCGGAGCGTCTCCCAATGGAAGGTCGGTCTTGACACCTACGCCCACCGCGCCGGAACGGCGCATGCGTATCGGCGAATTTGCGACGGTCGCCGAGACCTTGGATTACGCCGGCGACCTGCCGACCGGCATCAACCTGCACTCCCTGCGCGGCGAAATGACCGAGGCCCTGACCTTCGGCCAGCTGCGCGACGAGGCCCGCGCCCTGGCCGAGCGGCTGCTGGGCGCGGGCCTGGAGCCGGGCGACCGGGTGGGTCTGGCCGCGGAGAGCGACGGCGAGTTCGTGCGCCTGTTCTTCGCCTGCCAGTACGCGGGCCTCGTGCCGGCCCCCCTGCCCCTGCCCGCGCCGTTCGGCGGCAAGGACGCCTATCTCGCCCACGTGCGGCGGATGCTGCAGTCGGCCAGGGCCAAGGCGGCGTTCGCGCCCGGCTCTCTGGCCGAATGGTACGCCGAGGCCGGCGAGGGGCTGGACCTGGCCTTCGCCGGGGGCCTCGCCCAGTTGCCGGACGCGCGCGAGCGCACCCTGCCGACGCCCGATCCCGACGGCCTGTGCTACCTGCAGTTCTCGTCGGGCAGCACCCGCTTCCCGCTGGGCGTGGCGGTGACGCAGCGGGCGCTGCGCGCCAACGTCACCGGCATCGCCGGCCCGGGCGGTATCGACGCCAACGCGGAAGACCGCGCCGTCTCCTGGCTGCCGCTCTATCACGACATGGGCCTGGTCGGGATCCTGCTGACCACCCTGGCCTGCCAGGGCTCGCTGGACCTGCTGCCGACAGGCGCCTTCGTGCGCCGCCCGGCCCTGTGGCTCGACATCATCGCCAAGCGGCGCGGCACCGTCTCCTACGCCCCGACCTTCGGCTACGACCTGGCGTGCCGGCGCGCCGGCTCGGCCAGCGTCGCGGACCTCGACCTGTCGTCGTGGCGGGTGGCGGGCCTGGGCGGCGACATGATCCGCATCGAACCCCTGCGCGCCTTCGCCGAGGCCTACGCCCCGATGGGCTTCGACGAGCGCGCGTTCCTGGCCAGCTACGGCATGGCCGAGGCGACCCTGGCGCTGAGCTTCGCGCCGCTGTTCACGGGCCTGGCCACCGACACGGTCGACACCGACCGCCTGGAGCGCGACGCGATCGCCGCCGCGCCGGCCAAGACCGCCCGCCGCGCGCGCGAGTTCGCCCTGTGCGGCAAGGTGCTGCCCGGCCACGCCCTGGAGGTGCGCGACGAGCGCGGCGCCGTCCTGCCCGAGCGCCGCGTCGGCCGCATCTTCGCCAGCGGCCCCAGCCTGATGAAGGCCTACTACGGCGAGCCCGAGGAGACGGCCAGGGTGCTGTCGGCCGACGGCTGGCTCGACACCGGCGACCTCGGCTACATGACCGGCGGCGAGGTGGTGATCACCGGCCGCGCCAAGGACCTGATCATCGTCAACGGCCGCAACGTCTGGCCGCAGGACCTGGAATGGACCGCCGAGAAGGAGATCGCCCAGGTGCGCAGCGGCGACGTCTGCGTGTTCTCGATCAGCGGGGCCGAGGAGGAGACTGTGGTCGCCCTGGTGCAGGCCCGGGGCAGCGATCCGGCCGCGCGGGCGACGCTTCGGACCGAGGTCGCCAACCTGCTGCGCGCCCGCCATGGCCTGGAGGTGCAGGTGACGCTGGTGCCGCCGCACAGCCTGCCGCAGACCTCGTCCGGCAAGCTCAGCCGCTCGAAGGCGCGCAGCCTCTACCTGGCCGGCGAGTTCGCCGAGACCCCCGTCAGCCTGACGGCCTGATATGAGCGCGGGCCGCCTCGCCGCGGTCACCGGCGCGACCGGCTTCCTCGGCCGGCGGCTGGTCCCGGCCCTGGCCGCGGCCGGCTGGCGCGTGCGCGTGCTGGCCCGCGGGGCGCCCGAGCCAGGCCTCTGGGACGAGACCGATCCCGAGATCCTGCGCGGCGACCTGGCGGACGAGGCGGCGCTGGCCGCCCTGGCCAGGGACGCCGA
>DASZQQ010000238.1:0-3402 GCA_035549595.1 Caulobacteraceae bacterium | reverse complement strand
CGCGCGTGCGCGCGCAGCATGTCGTCGTAGGGGAGCGAGGCGAGGTCCTGGCCGGCGGGCTTGTCGGTGAGCACCCCGGCCATATTGGCGTTGCTGACGTTCCAGGCGAAGGTCTTGGCGCCCACCAGGATGGCGTCGCTGAGGTCGGCGCCCGCGAGGTCCGCGCCCGAGAGGTCGGCGCCGGCCATGTTGGCCCCGCTCATGTTGGCCTGCTTCAGGTTGGCGCGGACCAGCTTGGCGTCCTTCAGCACCGCGTCCGAGAAGTCGGCCTTGATCGCCATCACGCCGGAAAGGCGCGAGCGCTCGAGGTTGGCGCCGGCCAGGATCGCGCCCTGGGCGTTGGAGGCGCGGGTCGAGTGCTCGTAGACCTTCAGGCCGCGCTCGCGGTCGGCGGCGGCGATGGTGCCCTCGCGCAGGTCGGCCTCGAACAGGTCCGCGCCGGTCAGGTCGGCGCCGCGCAGGCAGGCGCCGCGCAGGTCGGCCCGCCGCAGCGAGGCCTCGCGCAGGACGGCGTTCTGCAGGTCGGCCCCGAACAGGTTGGCGTTGTCGAGCCGGGCGTTGGAGAGGTTGCAGTCGGCGAGGATGGCGCCGGTGAAGTCGGCGTCGCAGAGATTGCGCCCCGTGAGGTCGAGCCCGGAGAGGTCCTTCCAGGTGAACACGGCCCGGGCGCCGCCCATGCGCGCCGACCACAGCCGGTCGTGCCGAAGGCAGATCACATCCACTTCGGCCTGGCTCAGCTTTCGGTGCTGTTGCTGCGCGCCTTGCGCCGCGGCCTCGGACATCGACTTCCCGTTGATTCTGAACGGGTAAGCCTATCGCGACCTTGATTAACGAACCGCTTCCCGGAGCCGGCCGCCCGTCAGCCGCCGAATGCGGGGATCGCCTCGGCCCTCGCCGCGTCGAGATAGCGGGCGGCGGTGGGGCGCAGGCCCTCGTCGAGGTCGATCAGCAGCGGGTTGCCGGTGGGGATCTCGACGCCGACGATGCGGTCGTCCGGCACCTGGTACAGCAGCTTGACGATGGCCCTCAGCGAATTGCCGTGCGCGGCGATCAGCAGGGTCTCGCCGGCGGCGGCCTTCGGGGCGATGGTCCCTTCCCAGTACGGCAGCACCCGGTCGAGCGTCGTCTTCAGGCTCTCGGTGTCGGGGATCGGCGCGCCGGCGTAACGGCGGTCGCGGGTGAAATCGAACTCGCCGCCCGGGGCCAGCGGCGGGGGCGGCACGTCGTACGAGCGGCGCCAGATCCGGACCTGCTCCTCGCCGTGGCGCTGGGCCGTCTCGGCCTTGTCGAGGCCGGTGAGGCCGCCGTAGTGGCGCTCGTTGAGCCGCCAGGACTTCTCCATCGGGATCCACAGCTGGCCGGCCGCGGTCAGGGCGATGACGCCCGTGCGGATCGCCCGGGTCAGGACCGAGGTGTAGACTCGGTCGAACTCGACGCCCTCGGCCTTCATCAGCTCGCCGCCGCGCCTGGCCTCGGCCTCGCCCTGGGCGGTGATGTCGATGTCGACCCAGCCGGTGAAGCGGTTCTCGAGGTTCCACTGGCTCTGGCCGTGGCGGATGAGGACGAGGCGGGGCATCGGATCTCCCAGGATCGGCGGGCGTCGGCGTGGCGCCGGGCTAGGGCGAGGGCCGCGCCCCGTCAAGACGGCGTGACGGCAGGGCGGCCGGCGGCCTATAGACTCCCCTCCGATGCGCGACCGGATCGCCCTGCCCCTCCTGGCCCTGATCGCCATCGCCATGGTCGCCCTGGCGTTCGTCTGGCCGCAGGGACAGGGCCGCCGCTCGCCACCGCCGTTCGGCCATCCGATGACGCCGGTCCCCCGTCGCCAGGCACCGGCGCCCCGCTCGCACGACCTGCTCGACAGTCCCGCCGCCGCGGACGGCCTGCGCGGTCCCTGAGCCCAACGACCACTTTAAGCGTTTGAGCCGCCACCCGGCTCATTCTAAGAGGCGCCCATGCCGCTCACGCCCCGTCAGGACCTGGTCCAGAACACCGCCGACTACGAGACCTGCGCGCTCGTCAAGCCGACGGGCTTTCGCGAATACGACGCGCGCTGGCTGCTGGGACCGGACCTGAACCTGCTGGGCGTCCAGGCGCTGGGCCTGGGCCTTGGGACCTACGTCCAGTCCCTGGGCAAGCCGAAGATCGTGGTCGGCCACGACTACCGCTCCTATTCGCTGTCGGTGAAGCAGGCCCTGATGCTGGGCCTGGTCTCGGCCGGCTGCGAGGTGCTGGACATTGGCCTCGCGCTCTCCCCGGTGGCCTATTTCGCCCAGTTCCACCTCGACGCGCCCTGCGTGGCCATGGTCACCGCCAGCCACAACGAGAACGGCTGGACCGGCGTGAAGATGGGCGCCGACCGGCCCAAGACCTTCGGCCCCGACGAGATCGGCGAGGTGAAGCGGATCGTGCTTTCGGGCGCCGGCGTCGAGCGTCCCGGCGGGACGGTGCGGCGGGTCGAGGGCGTCGCCGAGGCCTACATCGCCGACGTCGCCAGCCACGTGCGCCTGAAGCGGCCGCTGAAGGTCGTCGCCGCCTGCGGCAACGGCACGGCCGGCCTCTTCGCGCCCGAGGCGCTGCGGCGGATGGGGGCCGAGGTGATCGAGATGGATTGCGACCTCGACTACACCTTCCCGCGCTACAACCCGAACCCCGAGGACTCCGAGATGCTGCACGAGATGGCGAAGGCCGTCCGCGAGCATGGCGCCGACCTCTGCCTCGGCTTCGACGGCGACGGCGACCGCTGCGGCGTCGTCGACGACTCCGGCGAGGAGATCTTCGCCGACAAGATCGGCCTGATGCTGGCCCGCGACCTGGCGCCCCTCTACGAGAACGCCCGCTTCGTCGTCGACGTGAAGTCCACCGGCCTCTTCGCCACCGACCCGGTGCTGGCCGCCCATGGCGCCAAGACCGTCTACTGGAAGACCGGGCACAGCTACATCAAGCGCAAGACGGCCGAGATCGGCGCCCTGGCCGGGTTCGAGAAGTCCGGCCACTTCTTCTTCAACCCGCCGCTGGGGCACGGCTACGACTGCGGCCTGACGGCGGCGGCGGCGGTGCTGGCGATGCTGGACCGCAATCCGGACAAGCGCCTGTCCGACCTGAAGGCCGCCCTGCCGGTGGCCTTCACCTCCCTGACCATGAGCCCGCACTGCGCTGACGAGGTGAAGTACGAGGTCGTCGAGCGGATCGTGGCCGAGTACGAAGCCCTGGCGAAGGCGGGCGGGACGATCCTGGGACGCAGGATCGCCGAGGTGATCACGGTCAACGGCGTGCGCGTGGCGCTGGAGGACGGCTCCTGGGTGCTGGTGCGCGCCTCGTCGAACAAGCCCGAGCTGGTGGTCGTGGTCGAGAGCACGAAGAGCGCCGACGACATGCGCGCCCTCTTCCGCGAAGAGGTCA